>CBFDBW010000073.1:0-9766 GCA_965603145.1 uncultured Syntrophobacterales bacterium | reverse complement strand
GATAGACTCTGCAGACTCAATTATTAAGTGGGGACAATGCGCCGTTATTGGGAATAATATCTGAAAGTAGGGATGCTGTGCGCCAGTGCCCCTCAGTCAAAAACCATCTCATCACTATATTGACCAACGATAGGTATATCAGGTTAGATTTCTCTTCGCAAGAACAAAGGCATGGGAGACACCAAGCAATAAGCAGCGGGCATCGTTATCGGTTATTCGTAAGATCTGGCCTACTAAACCCTAATGTTCATGCCTACATCGGTGAAAAGCGCTGCGCTCGCGCTATAGTCCCGCCCTCGGCGGGAACGCACTCTAGCGCGTTTTTCCTCGATATAAGTATACAACATTAGGGTAAATTTTCAGCACAGTACTGAGCAATGATGATTTGACTAATTGCCGAATTCTCTCATCGACGAATTGACCTATTGCCTGACTCGAATTGACTTTTCTTGGGAGTTTGGTATCTTACCTGCCATTCAATCTTCCTGACTCTGGGACCAAGAATGTTCAGCCCTTTTTCTCCCGTCAAAGGAATCAGTGGCAATGGCGCCAAAACCTACCAGTGTGCTGGTTGTAGGGGCCTGGTCACTCATTCTGACCGACTCCTACGCATAAATGCTTCCGATCGACATTTTTTCCTCAACCCGGCGGGCGTCGAATGCGACTTTTACACCTTTTCTGACTGCCCGGGTGCGGTTGTTCATGGAGCACCCACCGAGGTCCACACCTGGTTTCCGGGCTACCGCTGGCGAATGGCCTTCTGCCGTCACTGCGGCCAACATCTTGGCTGGCACTATGAAGCGGTGTCGACTTTCGAGCGGCCGAGAGAATTTTGGGGGATTTTGGTTTCTCATCTAATCCGTCGCTAAGCAAGGTATTGCCTGCTTGCCATCCGCTGCGTTGTTGTTTATGATCTGCTGGATTATTGGAGGTGCCCCTATCCCGGAATCGAGCCTTATGAGCCGCCTTAAACTCACCCTCATATTATGCCTGGCTTTCCTCATTCCAGGGCTGATTGCTCCTGCTCTGGCGACGAATCAAATTCAGCTCAATTCCAAGCCGCCGGTTAAGATTGACGTAACGACATATCCTCCCAAGATTGCCGCCGGCCAGGAGGTCTGGGTTGTCGCGAATATTGTCTTGGATCGCGGCTGGCATATTTATGGTAATCCAAAAGGCCCAGGTCCCGGGTTGCCTACAATTCTTGAGGTGACCTCGCTTCCTGAAGGGGTCACGGCTGACCCTGCCCGGTTTCTCCCGGCGGAAAAATTTATCGAACCCGACCTTGGCCCGGATGAATGGGTCTGGGCCTATAAAAAGAAGACCTCTATCTATGTGAGATTATCTACACCCGGAAATTTGTCATCCGGAAATCACCAGGTTCAACTGCTTCTCCGCACCCTTCTCTGTCGTGAAGGGCTCTGCCTGCCCTACAAAACCGACCTGGCCGCTACTCTCACCATTGTCAGCAGCCCGGAGGCCGCTGGGGCTATTCCATTACAGGTGCGCAAAAATATTGGCCTCACTCATGTTGCTAAAAGTAAAGCTACCTTGGCACCATCCTTTTCCGCCTCTACTCCTCTCAAGCCAATCAAGGAGTTGCCCATCCAGCCCGGGGAGATCCCTGAATTGCATCCCCGGCCTATTCTACCTAGCCTCGAGGTAAGCAGTATGGTCAAGGCTGCCCTGTTCGCCCTTCTGGCTGGCTTTATTCTTAATTTTATGCCTTGTGTCTTACCCGTTGTCAGCCTTAAAGTGCTGGGCTTTGTCCAGCAGTCTCAAGAGAGCGGACGTCGTGTGGCTTTCATGGGTTTGAGCTTTGCGGCAGGAATATTTGCGGTTTTCCTCGTGCTTGCAGCTCTGGCCAGCTTTGCGGGATACGGCTGGGGAGAATTGTTTCAAAAGCAATCATTCCTCATAACAATGATCGGGCTGGTTTTTGCCATGTCTCTCTGTCTTTTCGGAGTTTTCCAGCTTCCCATACCTCACTTTGCCACCAACAGAACAGAAGCCAGCGCCCAGCGGCATGGCTACTTAGAATCATTCTATAAGGGTACATTAGCAACCTTTTTGGCCACGCCATGCAGCGGCCCCCTCCTTGGAGGAGCCATGGCCTGGACACTTCGCCAACCTCCCGCTCAGATTTTTACCGTATTTTCATGCCTGGGTCTCGGTATGGCTGCTCCTTACGTGGTTATGTCTCTTTTTCCCAACACACTGCGGTGGCTTCCCCGCCCTGGAAACTGGCTCATCCATTTTGAACGACTTATGGGCTTTGCCCTTCTCGCCACGGTGATCTATTTACTCACTGTCCTCCCGGAACACATGACTGTCGGAGTGGTCCTTTTCTGTCTCTTCCTGGCCATAGGCTTCTACATCTGGGGGAAGATGACCACCCTCAGCGACTCCACCGGCCGACGCATAATCGTTCGGTTGACGGCAGTGATCATCATGGTTGTTGGAGGATGGGTCAGTTTGGATATAGTGCCCTCTGTGGCGCGAAATGTGGATCTCGTGTCGGAGAAATCGCAGCAGTGGGAGTCCTATACGGATACGAAACTGCTGGAAGCTGCCAGGAAAAACCGTTGGGTGGTAGTGGATTTCACCGCAGACTGGTGTCCCAACTGTCTCTTAGTGGAGAAAACCGTTCTCCACAACCGGACCGTAGTAGAGACTTTCCGAAAACATGATGCTTTGCTTCTGAAGGCTGATCTCACCATGGAGAACCCTCCCGCCAAAAGGTTACTCCAGACGATGGGAAGCCGCAGTATCCCTTTCTTGGCTTTTTTCCCACCGGGAGAGCACTTCTGGCAACCCTATTTCTTGCGCGATCTTTACCGCGTTAAGGACGTATTAAGGGTTTTTGCCATGGCCTCAAGGGACATGGACTAATTAGAAACTTCTTCTTGGATGCCAGGCAACCAACCATAGACACGTCGGCTACAGTGCACCATTACCACGCCCCAATGAAATCCGAAATTCGAAATCCGAAGCACGAAACAAAATCGAATAAATCTATAATTTTTAAGTTTTGGTCATTTGAAACCAGGGACCCCCCCGCAGGGTGGGGAGTCCGCAGGATCCGTTTTGAAAATTTGAATTTGTTTAGGATTTCGGATTTCTTCACCTCTAGTTCTTCTTCGTGCTACCGGGTGGCCGAGATTATCCCCAACGATCGCTTAAAGAAGACCGCATCTCTTCAGTGAGGTCATGGTACTGGCACCCAGTGTAGTTACACAGCTCAGGGTCTGACTCAATTCTTGCCGTGCGGCCTCCAATTGTCCCCGCCGAACATAACCCTCCATAAGGTTGAGCTGTCCACTGAAACCATCCCAGTCCGAACCCCCCATGACATTAGCGGCGAGTCTCATTTCATTGCCCATTCCCCTGACAAAAGAGCCGAACATTTTCAAGCCACCCGAACGTTCACCCTCGTTTAGATCGGGCAAAACGTCCAGCAGTTGCCCGACAATGATCAGAGCCGACTTTAGCCGTTCAGCATACATGAAGCCCAAAATATTTCTCCTCACTCCTTCACCCTTCATGGCACCTCATCCATTCTCTATGCGTTCTCTGCGTTCTCTGAGCTGAATAAAATCTGCCCGCACCTTCGAGGTGCGGATCAACCCCAGGGCTGTTGGATTCTGCCATTGTATTCAATTATAGAAAACAGTATCATTAATTTTCTCCGTCCCAAAAAGGATCTTTTTTTCTGACTCCAAGTGAACAGCGTTGGTTTCACTGGCGGTGTTGCTATGACAAGCAGTCGAGACTACTATGGAATTCTTGGTCTGAAGGAGGGTGCCTCTTCCAAGGGTATCAAGAAACGATTTCGACAACTTGCTCTCAAGTATCACCCTGACCGCAACCGGGGAGATCAAATTGCAGAGGAAATGTTCAAACTGGTGGCCGAGGCTTACCATGTTTTGAGTGATCAAGAACAGCGGCGCCTTTATGACCACAAGGGTCATGAGGGGTTCAAAGAAGGCGGTTATCGAGGTTTTAAGCGAACCGAGGACGTCCTGAGAACCTTTTCCTCAGAATTTTTTGACTTCCTTGGTATTGCTGGAACCGGATCTCAACGACATCCATCACGCGGAGCTGACCTCTGCTTTCAACTTGAGCTTTCCCGTGAAGAGGCCGTCAATGGTGCCAGAAAAAACATCCAGATTGACATCATGGAAAGCTGTCCCCAGTGTCAGGGAAATGGTGTCAGACCATCTTCCACATTGCAATCCTGTTCTTGGTGCGGTGGAAGTGGCACGTACACTGCAACTTCAGGAATATTTACCGCAACAGGCGAATGCCCCAAGTGCAATGGCAAAGGGAGTCTCCGTTCACTCTCGTGCGATTCTTGCAATGGTCAGGGCCGTCGTGAGGTCAAAAAGGATTTGCAGGTAGATATTCCGGCCGGAATACAAAACAACACTCGCCTGAAAATATCTCGCGAGGGAGACAGTGGCGAACTCAACGATGAATCGGGTGATCTCTATGTGAATATTCAAATCAAATCGAACACCGCATAGCATGGGTGGCTCAGGGCGCAAGGCTCAAGGCACAAGGAAACCATCAGGAGTCAGGAGCTAGAAGCCCTTACACAGTTCTATTATCTCCTGGATTCTGACTCCTGACTACTGACTCCTTTTCTTGAGACGTTCACTATGAGGTTTGCGACGAAAGGGGTGACCATGTCAGAGCTGACGCATTTTGATGAATCTGGTCAGGCACGAATGGTGGATGTGGGTCCAAAGCCCGTTACTGACCGCCGGGCGGTTGCCAGCGGACGGATTCGCATGCAACAAGAGACTCTACAACTCGTCGTCGGGGGGGATGTAAAGAAGGGTGACGTCCTGGGTGTGGCTCGACTGAGCGGTATCATGGCTGCGAAACGAACGAGTGAACTGATACCTCTCTGTCATCCCTTGCAGCTGACCAGCATCACTATAGACTTCACCCCGGACAACGACGCCTCAGAAATCATCATCCAGGCGAAGGTAAATGCCACCGATCGAACTGGCGTTGAGATGGAGGCCTTAGTAGCGGTTTCAACAGCAGCATTGACCATATACGACATGTGTAAGTCGTATGACCGGGGTATGATTATTGCTGACATACGTTTGCTTGAAAAGAGCGGTGGTAGGAGCGGACATTATCGAGAGCAAAGCTTTTGAACCCCGAGCGTATTTTATCCTTTACATAAGTGGAATCCTGTGCTAAAAAGGCTTCCTTCTACTAGCGGCATAGGGGAGTTAGAGGATGGAAAAGGAGAAACTTGATTATTTCCGAGAAATCTTAACAGAACGGTTTCAGGAGATACTAGCCGAAGCGGAAAAGACTGTCTCCGGTATGACCACTACGAACGAAAGCTTTCCGGACCCCACCGACCGGGCCTCTCTGGAGTCGGACCGCAATTTCATGCTGAGGATCCGTGATCGTGAGCGTAAACTCCTTTCCAAAATAAGAAGCGCCATAGAGCGAATTGATTCCGGAGAATTCGGCATCTGTGATGGGTGTGGTGACGAAATTGGCGATGAACGACTGCAGGCTCGACCGGTTACCACTTATTGTATCTCTTGTAAGAAGAAACAGGAAGACATGGAAAAAGCCCGTGGTATGTAGGTTTCAGGAATTAAATCACACTACCTCCTTCCTGGAAAACCTTTCTGGTTGACCCTCTGGGCTACCGAGGGCAATCAGTTGTCCCAGCCGCTCACCTATCTGCATCATCAGTTACAATCCTCAGATGCTCGATGTCTCCTGCGTGAACCGTTATGAGAGAGTCCTGTTCCACTCGGACCAACAGAGCCCCCTCTTCTGTAATATCGACAGCAATACCCTCTGTTAGCTCGCCCCGCTGCAATATGCGGACGTGCCGGCCCAATGTGTCCGAAAAATGGCGCCACTCCTCAAGGATTATTGCCAAATCCCCTTGTTGGAGCCTTTCATAAAGATATTCAACTTCCGCCAAGATCTTGGTAATCAATGTACTCCGGTCCACCGGCTCACCGAGCTCAATGAATAGAGAACTTGCAGCCAATAAGAGCTTCTGGGGAAGATCAGCCGGGGTGTGATTAACGTTGATACCAAAACCAATTATTGCATACTCCACCCCTGTTGCCCCCACTTTACTTTCCAAGAGAATTCCCACTACCTTTTTGTCATTGATGAGGATGTCATTTGGCCATTTGATTCGAGGTGAAAGATTAGTCTCTAGAGCCACAGCCTTTGCGATTGCCACCGCCGTCATCAGGGTTAAAAGCATTGTTTTAGCGGGCGACAATTCCGGTCGCAGGACAATGGAACAGTAAATGCCTACTCCCGCGGGTGAATGCCAAGAGCGGTCCCCTCGACCACGACCACGCAGCTGTTGTTCTGCTAAAATAACCGTGCCTTCAGGCGCATCTTGTTGCGCCAGATCCATTGCTGTCACATTGGTGGAATCCACTTCATCGTAGAAATGAACGGTCCTCCCCAGCCACCGAGTGGTTAGACTCTTACTGATCTGTTCTAAGGGGAGAGAACTGTTGGTTGTCATGGAATGTTCCACGTGAAACAACTGTGTGGGAACTGGTCACCCGAGCTAGGGAAGGCGAACCACGGAGCCACAGAGGCCACAGATGGCTAGTTTACACCCCAAATCCGAATTCCCAAATGTTCAAAATGTAAGTACTCAAAGAGACTTATCTAGTGTTTCGGTCATTTGAGACTGGCTTCAACCATCGGGCGTAGCCTATTTTCCACGAGGTGATCCACAAGGTGAGGCAGCGGCTCAGCAGAGACCCCTATCACTTCCACGTCTTCCTGGGTGAGCGGCAAAAGCATCTTGGGCGCGGGGCTGCTCGCCACGGCTGCTGCCATACCAGGGGTCAGTTCGCCCATCATCGCATTGGCGAGAACTATTGATATGGAGCCTATGATGACATCCACTTTGGGGACAGTCACAGTAATCGCATTCTCACCACTGGCACCTCTATTCGCTCCGGCTTTCATCATTTGCGCCGTAGCAATCGCATTGGTTCCCAAGGCGATAATTTCCACCTGTTCTTGAAAGGCTGCCCTGATCTTCTTAATGAGGGCGTTCCCAATGCCACCGCCCATGCCATCAATAACGCAAATTTTCATATCGTCAACTCATGTATTGATGAGGCTGATCTCACGACCCCGTAGTCTCGAATCGGCAATTACTGTCGTCTGCAGGTATCCCTTGATCCACAGTAGGCACGATATAATACTTTGCCTAACCAGAGCAAGAAAAAACAGGAATTCGCTGTGCTATTGCTAGCTCTTATTCATCCAGAAACTCCGGTTGGGTCAGCGTGTGTTACCCGCAAGGATCAGTTTGAGAAGACGCGGTCATAAAGCAAGGGCTCTGCCTTCGCTTTGCGTCAATCATGCTAAGGTTTATTGGGAAGAGAGTGATCTCACAAAAAAATCACTTGCCTTGTGGCGGAGGCTGCCGGTAAGTTGTGATGGCATTTAACCTTAAGAGAACAGCGCATGCAGTGGTTAAGCATTACTCTATTTGTATTGGCTGCGTATCTGTTAGGATCATTGCCCAGCGGCTATTTGATCTGTCGCTGGGTGGCTGATATTGATGTACGGACTGTTGGGAGCTATAACATCGGTGCCACCAACGTTGCCCGCAGCCTTGGCCTTAAATGGGGCCTCTTGGTTCTCATCATCGACATGGCCAAGGGAGCGCTGCCGGTTATAGTGGCGTTAAGTCTGTGGTCTGGTGAAGCGGAGAGAGCCTCTCTCATAGTTGCCCTCGTAGCTTTGGCCGCTTTTTTCGGCCACCTTGCCTCGCTTTTTCTTCGCTTCCGCGGCGGTAAGGGCGTGGCCACAGCATTTGGCATCGCGCTCGTCCTCATGCCCAAGGCAGCTTTGGCTGCACTTGTAATTTTTCTGGTTGTTACCTTGCTCTGGCGCTACGTCTCCCTCGGTTCTCTCACAGCCCTTCTAACCCTACCAGTTTGGACGGCGGCTACAGGATACCATTCCCTATATGTTGGCCTTAGCTCGATTTTTGCCATTTGCATTGTGATCAGACACAAGCAAAACATACGTAACCTGCTACAAGGAAAGGAGAGGAAGTTATGAAGCGGGTTCCCCTCCTCCGGTGTCCATGCCTTGCCAACTCTCAAGATATTGTACCAGTATAAAATCCAGCCGAGTGTGAATTAAGGGTCCAGTAGCGCGGGGGAATTTCACCCCCACGACCGGGTCACCGGAGGCAGTTACCTACCTCCGGTTCCCACAGAACGTAGCGTGCGGATTTCCCGCACTACGCTCTTCAGAAGTTGGTTCACAGCACAGCGATAGTCTGCAACTCCCGATAGGGTAGATACAGCTTTGGTCGCTGTAACGGATAACTTTCCTTGATCCGGTGGAATACTTCCCACGTGATATGTCCTTTATGACTGCGGCTGCTCAGCATTTTGCGCCAGTAACGTTCAACCGCCCTATGCACCCGTTGCAATGCCCTAAAGTTACCGGCAATGCCATAGTATGCATAATGTCCGCGCAAAACTCGGTTGATGTTTACCACTTGCTCCTTCACCGGCAAGTGCCTACCACGGCGCATTACATCAACCAAATGTGCTAGGCTACGCTGAAGTCGCGACTTTTCGGTGCGCATACCGACTTTGAAGTTGCCCTTGCGGTTGCGTGTGCAATAAAGGACCATACCCAGAAAATATATCGTCTCCGGGCGCTTCCGGCCTCGTTTGCTCGCATATCGCTGGGCAAAACGGCCAAACTCTACAAGCTTGGTCTTTGTCGGCTCCAGGTACAAGGAAAACTTCATCAACCTCTTGCGCAAGACAGTCTGAACTCGAAGGGCATCCGATCGGTACTGAAAACAAAGCACAAAGTCATCAATGTACCGCACAAGATAGGCTTCGCCCTTTAGACGGGGTTTAACCAACCGCTCAAACCAAAGGTCGAGCACATAGTGCAGGTATAAATTGCTTAATAGTACACTGATCGGACCACCTTGCGGTGTTCCTTCGTCGCTCGGATGTACCTCCCCGTCTTCCAAGACGCCCGCTTTCAGCCAGCGCCTGATCAAGCTAAGTATCCTCGGGTCTCCGACTCGATGCTCGACAAAGCGCATCATCCATTTGTGGTCAAGGCTGCCAAAGAAATTCTTTAAATCCGCCTCCAGCACCCAGCTTATCTTACGCCCGGCAATCACTTCATTCAGTGTCGCCAGAGCATTGTGGGCACCCACACCGCTCCGTCCGCCAAAAGAGCATGGCAAAAAGTCCTGTTCATAAACGGCTGACAGTACCTGGGCCACACTGCGTTGCAGAGCACGATCGCTGACGCACGGTACACCAAGCGGCCGCATTTGCTGTTTGCCGGGCTTGGGGATATACACCCGCCGGATCACAGGCGCACGATATCCCTTGCGGTGCATGGACTGGAGCATGGGCTCAATCCATTCCTTGAAGCTCTCCTTGGCCTCCACCACCGTCTGACCATCAACCCCAGGAGCCGATTTGCTTGGAATCTGACACAGATTCTGCCACACCCGATCCCCTGTGATGTGGTGCGCCAGCGAGGTAAACCGGAGCTTAGCTTCCTTCCGAGCTTTTGCTGCTATTCGTTCGAGTCCCGTTGCCACGACTGGTTGATCTCCTCTTTGCATAGAAGGCCGTATCCTCCCTTTGTATGGAGCTCGTGTTTCCCACGAACGATTCAACTTCCGCTGGCCGCTTCCCCATGTGGTCGGCTCTCCCGACCTCGGAGTACTATCAGCCAG
>CBFDBW010000072.1:0-9786 GCA_965603145.1 uncultured Syntrophobacterales bacterium | reverse complement strand
ATCAATAGGTTATCCTATTCGTTCATCTTTCATACTTTAATCTAAACTTTGCCGTTTGAGATCCGGCTGCCACATCTAGTGCTAGCTAAGGTACAAAAAAGCCCCTATCACCTCTGAATGGTGAAAAGAGGCTCTTACCCATGCTCAAATTATGTAGTTTTCTAAGCTATTTGCAGTTTTTCAATTAAGTCAAAATAGTCTCTGGTCTGCTATTTGCCAATCGATCCTCATAGGGCTAAAAACCCACTCGCCCGGAAAGATTTTAGCATAAGGCGGCCATGGCGATTCAGCAATCCCCTACCACAAAACCAGCGCAATGACAACGAAGGTTTCGGATGGAATTGTAAGGGTCCCCTAGCCCGGATGAAATAGGATCTCTGCTTTGTTAGACAAGCTAAAGAATATTATCAAGTTGGCAACCAGAGAAAGATGATAAATTGCCCCTTGTTTTTTTACCGCCCTAGGATTAAGGTAAAAGATAGGGTTAAATCTTTAGCTTAGCATCTCTTTCAAACATCTGAAAATATGAACAGATAGGAGGGATTCTGATGAGTACCGATTTGTCAAAATATCGGCCTGAAAGCGTGCAGAAACGATTTCCAGATTCCAAGGCACCCCTGGTGAACGGTAAGGCGCTTTGCAATGCAGCCCGGAAAGCAAATGCGATGATTATGGCCGCAAACATCCGCTGCCGTTTACCCTTAGAGGGTATGATCCGTGCCTCTATGGCCACTCAGGCCCCGGTAATGTATGAGATTGCCAAGTCTGAGCTGACCTACACCGAGTTTGACCCTATGAGCTTCGCCGAGTTTATTGTGACGGAAAATGATCGACTGGGAAATACCTCGGTACCCTTCGCTATCCATGGCGACCACATTACCGTGAAAAATATGGACGAGAAAGAGGAAGTGGCAGAGCTGGTGGCTGCCGAACTGGAAGCAGGGTTCACCTCGTTTGCCATCGATTGCTCCCATATGGAGAACGAACTGAATTTGGCTGCCACTTTGGAGCTGGCCCAGCCCGTGGTTGCCGCTGGCTTGGCTTTGGAAGTTGAACTTGGTGAAATAGGGGCCAAGAGCGGTAGTGCGGAGGGATTCACTAGGCCGGATGAAGCTTCCTGGTTTATCGGCAACCTGGTCCACGGAGGCGTCCACCCCAATCTACTGGCAATCAATAACGGCTCCATCCACGGCACCTATTTCGGTGCCACCCAGGAAGGAATTCAACTTGACCTCACCAAGAAAATCTGGGAGGCCATTCAGTCTTGGGAAGTGGACATTGCTCAACATGGTATAACCGGGACATCCTTGGACAAGATCACCCAATTCATCTACCACGGCATCCGCAAAGGTAACGTGGGTACCTTCTGGCAGAATATCAGTTTCGGCCTCGCCATGAACCAGAATGGCAATGCCATCACTACTCCCGAAAAACATTACGTCAAACGGCCGTACCGGGGCGTTCCTGATGAGCTTTGGCAGAAAATGTGGAAATGGGCAGAGGAGACGGGCAACACCGGGGGTAACATAAAAAAAGCGAACAAAGCTTTCGCTGAAGACCTGAACCAAATGGGAGAGGACTATAAGGAGCGCATAACCAAACAGGCATTTGAGGAGGCCATTCGACTTTTCGAGGCCACCAATTCCGCGGGACTCGCCGGGGAGGTCACTGCCATCTTGACCGCCTAGTTTGCTGCGCGGGTGGGTGCAAGGCTGGCCTTAACCACAAAGGACACCGAGACCACAGAGAAAACCGATGTAGATGGAGTTGTCGGCAACTCCATCCTCATATCTCTATTTCTCTGTGCTCTTTGTGCTCTCTGTGTGGTTCAATCTTTTTACCGTTGGTACCAAAACATCATTAGAGGGTGCGGAGGAGAAAATGACAGTGATTGACATGGGGCGGGAAGTCACCTTGGAATTTATCAGAGTAACAGAAGCAGCGGCCCTCAAGGCCAGCCGCTGGATGGGAAGAGGCGATAAAGAAGCAGCCGACCAGGCAGCTGTGGACGCCATGCGTGGCATGCTGGACCTCGTTAGTATCCGCGGCACCATCATCATCGGTGAGGGAGAAAAGGACAAGGCCCCCATGCTGTACATTGGTGAGAAGGTGGGCGGCGGCGGCTTGCGAGACCCCAAGGTGGACATTGCCGTGGATCCGATTGATGGCACCACTCTCACTTCAAAAGGGCTTCCAAATGCCATCGCAGTAATAGCTGTGGGAAATGAGGGAACTCTCGCCTCCTTTCCCAGCTATTATGTGAACAAGATAGCCGTGGGCCCCGAGGCCAGGGGAAGCATTGACATCAATGATTCAGTGCAGGCTAATCTGGAGCGGGTGGCCAAAGCTTCCGGCGCCCGCACCCGAGAATTGACCGCCATAGTCCTTGACCGTCCCCGCCACTCCGAGATCATAGCCCAGGTTCGAGAGGCTGGTGCGCGGATCAAACTGATCAGCGACGGTGATGTTGCCGGGGCCATCGCCGCTGCTATGGAGGATTCAGGCGTGAACATCCTCTTTGGTATAGGTGGCTCCCCCGAGGCGGTCCTCGCTGCTGCCGCCCTGAAATGTCTAGGGGGTGAGATGCAGGTGCAGATTTGGCCACGGGACGATGAGGAGAGGCAGAAAATTCTGGACATGGGTTACTCGGAAGGGGATTTTGAGAAGGTTTACGAAACCGAGGATTTGGTCAAAGGGGACAGTATTATATTTTGTGCCACCGGCATCACCGGAGGCGACTTCCTGCCTGGTGTCCGCTATGAGGGCAATATGGCCATCACCCATTCTGTAGCCATGCGTGCCAAAACCACAACGGTTCGCTATGTCACTGCCCACCATGACCTTGACATCAAGACAATTCCCTCGCGAACCGAGGCACGCGAAGTCGAAATCTAGAACGCATCTCTCACAGAGTTCACAGAGCCTCAGAGAGCTCACCGAAACTCCGAGAGCTTCCTTTTCCCTTACTCAAGCACGATCTTGTGATTGACAAGTGACATGCTTTTCAACTTGGCATCCAGCACCTTCTGCTCGCCGAAGATGTTGGCCAACCGAATCTTTCCATCTTCGTGGTGCTCCAAAATGTCTACTGCTTCAAGAATCAGCTCCTCTTTGCCGCCTTTGAGCAGATAGGCGTTGGCTTCACACATGATCTTCACCTCCTGACATCAAGTAAAGAATCCGGACCCAAAGGACCCGGCTTTGGGCTGTCCCAAAGGGAACGGCTCAAGGCACAGGGCAAAAACAATAAAAGAAAACTTATTCTCTCCTTAGGCTTTGCGCCTCACGCCTTGTGCCTTAAACCTCTTCTGCTGGCAAAGCCATTAAACTCTGACCTTGCCCTAAGGACCAGGTTTGCGATGTTGAATAAAATAGGGCCACGTTAACTCCAAAAAGATACGAGCTTTCGTAGCCCCACTAAAGTTGATGATCTCGTAAAAAGTCACTAATCAGACGGCACAGTAAAAAGCTCCAGATGCAAGGCGCACGAATATTTAGGAATGAGGCGTACTTACGGGTACGCCGCAATGACTAAAGATGAAGCGCAACACAGCAGATGGACTTTTTACGAAGCCGTCAAAGTTGCTGCCAGCAACCCGACGGACCTTCTTGGTCCTTTGATCACCAACTTATCAATGACTACAGGCTTTGACAAGAAATAAGATGCTTGTCGCTGGCCTTTAAAAAATGCTCTTGGATACTCGATAGAAACAGTTGGATCTTGGTTATTCTTTAATCCGAAATCCGCAATCTCCAATCCCCCTTACGGTGCGTGCATCCTTTCCTTCTGCTCCGGCGGAATAATTGCCTCCACCGGTTTTTCTGGGATGGCACTGACGAGCAGATAGTGACCGAACAATCTGCGTGCAACTCTCTGCACATCTTCAGCGCTTACCTGATGGATGAGTTCGGGGTAGCGGGTGTCCCAGTCGTAACCCAGCCCCAACACTTCGGCTACAGCCACACTCTGGGCCTGGGCACCATTGGTCTCCAAACCCATTTCGTGCATAGTGATACACATGTCCTTTGCGGCCGTCAATTCTTCGGCTTTCAGCGGCTCCTGCTGAATCTTCTCTAGTTTTTCCAAGATGATTTCCACTACCTTCTGATAGTTAGACATAGTGGTCTGGGTAATGACCCCAAAATGGCCGCCATCTATACCAGAGCTAGGGAAGGCATGGACAACGTAAACCAGACTTCGATCCCCTCCCCTCAAGGCCTCCTGCAACCAGCCGCTCGGATAGCCAATACCCGACAACACCGCATCAATTACAGCCAAAGCCGGCCGATCAGGATCTTTCAGGGCCATCCCATTGGTGCCCACGAAAATGGCAGCAGAGACTTTCTCAGTCTTTTTCTGAATTTGGTCACTGGCAGTAAGCGGAGAGGTGGTAGTCTGCATGGCTGGTTCGACCAGTTTCCCAGGCCGCCATTTTCCGAAAAGCGACTTCACTTTGGCCACCATCTTTTCAGGATCGATGTCACCAAAAATCGCCAATACTGCATTGTTGGGCATAACCATGCGGTTGTAGAAATTTGCAATATCAGCACGGCTTATTTCCTGGATCGCCTGTTCCGTGCCTATGATGTCATTTTGATAGGGGTGCTGCCGATAGTAGTGCTTCCGGAACACCCGCTCAACTTCATTTCCCCAACTCTCGTCCAGGCGACGGATGGCAAGCAATGTGTCCTGACGTTGCTTTTCAATTTCTTTTTCTGGAAAGCTGGGATTCTGGAGGATATCTGCCAACAATTCCAATCCCGTGCTGGCATCATCTTTGAGTACCGACAGTGAAGCATAGTAGGTGTTCCGACCTGAGCCCGAGCTCAACCTACCACCCAGCCGTTCAATGGTTTCGGCGATCTCCCGCTTGCTCATCCTTCGGGTTCCCTTGCTCGCGAGCTCCATGGTGAAGGAACTGATTCCCGGCAAGTCGTCCGGCTCAAAACGTTGTCCGCCAAGCCCGAAAACCTGGAAATTCACAATTGGTACTGATGGGTTGCGCTTCAGCAGCAGAGTCAGACCATTTTCCAGGGTGTGTTTCTCGATTTCTCCCGCCATCTTGGCAGCAGAGGTTTCCACTTCCTGGGTTCGCTGGCGCGGGGGCGACAGAATGGCCACTGTGCCCACCTCTTTGCGCAGGTAGGTCCGCGCCACCCTCCGGATCTCCTCACGAGTAACTGACTTGATTCTTTCCACATAAAGGCTGTCAAAATAGGGATCGCCGCTGGCAACAAGAGAGCTGGCCAGACTGGACGCCATTGCAGAAGCGGACTGTTTGGAGAAAATAGAATTGGCAACTACGCGGCGTTTGGCCTTTTCCAACTCGCTCTTTTTAACCAGATCCTTTTTTACTCGTGCGATCTCCTCCCAAACAGTGGCTAACGTGGGTTCAATATTTTTATGATCCAGGCCAAACGAAAAGGTGAACAGCCCAGGAGCATAAGATGGGGTCCAACTGGAAGCGTCCACTGAGAGCACCAAATCGTTCTTGTCCTTGAGCCCAAGGTGAAGTCTGCTGGTCTGCCCCTTGCCCAGGATAATCGCCAATACATCCAAGGCATACAGATCTGGATGACTCAAGGGGATCGTGTGAAAACCCAACATCATGGTGGTCAGCCTGGCGGGGGGGAAGGATTTTTCTGCCCACCGCGGTGAAGTCTGGGCCGGCTCCGTCTCATTCACCACGGGTGGATCAAAGCTCCGCACCATGTTCTTACTTAGTTCCAGTACTGTCTTTAAAGCCTCCGCTGTTTGTATATCTCCAACTACGCTTACAACCATGTTTTGTGGGACATATCGCTGTCGATAGTAGTCGAGGAGATCATCGCGGCTGACGGTCACGAAAACGTTCTCGTAGCCAATTACCGGGTGGCGAATGGGGTGCTTGCGATAGGCGGTCTGGACAAATAGCTGCCATAACTGTCGCCCTGGATTGGTCTCTCCGAGCTTGAATTCTTGCTGGATGACTGCCTTTTCTCTCACGATCTCTTTCGGATCCAGCAGACACTCAGACAGGTAAGAAAACAAAAGCCTTAGGGCTTCCCGATAGTGCTCCCCTGTAGTGTTAATGAAATAGGCGGTTTGGTCGTAGCCGGTATACGCATTGCTGGCTCCTCCCAGCGACTTCAGGGTGTTCTGCGCTTCGGTTTCAGTGAATGAGGCTGTGCTGCCGCCCGACACCACATGTTCAAGGTAATGAGAAAGGCCCCCAAAAAAATACTTTCCTTCATCGATCGAGCCAGTTCTTACTACCACCTTTGTCGAGACTACCCGAGAAGCGTGATTCTCTCGGATAAGGACGGTCATGCCGTTTCTCAGTTGAACAAAGGTGTCACCCGGTTTTGATGGCAGCACATTACTCACCCGGGCAGCCATTTCCTCAGGTAGAGCCAGGGAATCAAGACCGGGTATTTGCAGCGGTTCCGTCTGGGCGAAGGCCGGAACGGTGAACTTCAATATCAAGACGACTAGGCAGACAAAAATCCTTTTGGCCATCTTTTCAAATCCTCCTGGAGTCATTTCTCATTTATCGCTTTCCAAACCTAATTTGGCCTTTGCAGCAATACCTATAGTGTGTTCAAATAGTAATCACGCTTTACGCTACCGTCTACTACAAAGTGCTTCTTTTTTGAGGTCTCGGTTTCATGCCCAAGGGTGAACAGTCAACATCGGACAGATTCCTGGATGTGGTTACTATCTTTCTCACTCACAGTGATAAAGTCCTGGTGTTGAAGAGAAGCAGCAAGGTAGGGACGTATCGGGGACACTGGGCCGGGGTTAGCGGCTATCTGGAAAGCGAGGATCCTCTGCAGCAAGCCTACACGGAGATCGCCGAGGAGGTCGGCCTCAGTAAGCAAGACGTGACTTTACTGAAAGCTGGGAAGCCCCTTGAGATTGTTGACAACGCTCAAGATCGTGCCTGGCGGGTGCATCCTTTCCTTTTTTCAGTGCATGAACCTGATAAAATCAGACTCGACTGGGAAAACATAGCGATGCGCTGGATTCTTCCGGCAGAAATAGCCGGACTCCAAACTGTCCCCGCACTGAGTGAGACCCTGGCGAGGGTAATCGAAGATGATTAGGGTGTGAGCTTTGTGCCTATGGACTGGATTGAGAAGAAGATCGAAAGAATTGTGAATGATCGCCGTCACGGTGCTGCCCAATTGGCCAGTTCCGCCATCCGCATTCTCATGGCCGTCTGCCAACGAAGTGAGTCAACAGACCTGAAGGAACTCGCCCTTACTATCAAACAAACCGCACTATCATTGACACAGGCGCGCCCATCCATGGCCCCCATCCGCAATTGGAGTCTTGTCTTTGCTCATAGGTTCCTGGAGAAGACCAATGCTGGCTTTTCCATTCGCGAAGCGAAACGGCAAGGGGTACTTTTGGGAAAGGAATTATTGGCATTGCAGCAAGAATTCGTCCACCGGCAAGTTGAGGCTGCACGAACCATCATCCGAGACTACAAATCTGTGGTAACCCTGAGTTATTCCTCCACAGTGGAATCAATCCTGCGCTACGGACTGCCTCTAGGCTGCCGGGTTGTCATCGCTGAATCCCGCCCTTTAATGGAGGGACGTCGTTTATTCAAGAACCTATCTGATGACGTTACTGAACTCCGCATGATAACCGACGCCCAAATGGGTCTTGCCATCCCTGATGCCGACCTGGTGCTGGTGGGAGCTGATGCTGTCTTACGTGACCTATCGGTGGTCAACAAGACGGGAACCTATCTGGCGGCTCTGGTAGCACATACCGTTGGTCGCGACTTTCTCGTGGCTGCTGACACGTACAAAATCAACGTCACCATGGATTCCCACAACTGTATCCTGGAGTCCAAATCAGGCAAGGAAGTTTGGTCCCGGCAAGAGAAGCATTGCGATAATGTATACTTCGATATTACTCCCAGGCAGCTCATTACCGGTTTTGTCAGCGAGGAAGGAATTCTTGACGCGGCAGGCATGCGGGAACATGTCCAACACTGGCAGCGACTGGCGAAGGATCTTGCACTCTGAAATATGAAAACCTTCCCCCAATATTAACCACAGAGACACAGAGGGGTGATGGCCGCTCAAATTCTAAATCCTAAATTGGTCCTACGGATTCGCAGGACTAGGAGCTCAAGGAAGGATCTGAGGGTCCTGAGGGTTCGGAGGGATAGAGGGATGGGACTGGTTCCTCGGGCTGGAGCCCGTGAACAGCCACATCTTCGGCAAGAAAAGTGGTGTCTAAGACCAGTTCCTCATCTCGGTTGTAGATCAAGACCCGAAAAGACTCGGAGTAGGAGAAAGGGAAGTAGAATTTGCCGGTTACCTGCTTGAAATAGCTGATATTATACCGCACCGACTTTCTCAACTTGACCGGCATTCCATCAGCTAATTGCATAGAGGGAAAGGAGACAAAACGCGGCTGGTGAGGTGGTCTAAGAGAAGCAATTATGGCCACATTCCCTGCTATTGGCTCACCAATCAAGTTAACCAGCTTGAAAGCGAACCGAAAGCCTTCCCTCTCTTCTTCCAGGGAACTGACTTTGGCCTCATCAATTCTAGCAATAGGTCGGGGATCGACTTCTGCCTTGCCGCCGATCTGAATCTCCGGCACCGGGGGCTCTGGCTTCTCTTCCTTTTCTTCCGGTACAAGAGCGACCTCTAGTGTCGGCTGGGCTGCAGGTTTCGCCACCCCTTTTGAGAAAGCTTCCCCACCCTGCCTTTCCGCCCGCTCTTCGAATTTATCCATAAGCTGCTCGAGCAGGGCGACTCTCCCTTCCAGTCGCTGCCGTTCCTCGCGTTCCTGCAAATAAGCTTGTCCTAGAAGAATGCAAGTCGCCACCAAAATGACTAACACCACCAACGGCAAGTAGAGAAAGCGCCGGTTCAGACTGAAGGTCCTGGTCTTACCCCTCTGCCTGGAGAATATTGTGACTGAGTAGTCTTTCTGCATGTTTCACTTTTTTCGGTTCTTCCCGGTTTTGCGTAGATGGACATTTTAGCACTTGAGGTACCAAATATCGTGGGCCAGGGTGAGCTGCGAGACAAAGAGCATTCGAGCAACCATGGTTTCCTCCTCTTCTGGAATGCCGAAGTCAAAGTTGACGGAATGACTCTCCCATTTCCCTGAGACTGCAGCATTAGTAGCCGCGACTATGCTGCTTTGTCGCGTAGGTCACCCTGGCCATACTCACTCATTTACGCTGTATCTACGCAAAACCGGGAAGAATCCTTTCGCATTCCCGAATTATGAGGTCTCAAGCCGCTGGATTTGGAACGTGTCTCACGCCTGGGGTAGGCTTTCGATGGGATCAGGTGGGGATTGGATGTTGGACTGATCACTCTCGTCCATAGATAACCCACTTTCCAACTGTGGATATGCGGATTCCACTGCCTCCATCATCTTGAACGAACCGTCCACAATTCCGCCCTCGGCAACGGTTATTTTTGTTGCCTCAATGTCTCCGGTTACCCGCCCCGTGGCAGTGATTTCCAATCGACTCCGAGCGTTGATGTTGCCAATAATCTGACCGCCTACCACCACTGAGTCTGCATAAATATCAGCCTCGACCTTGCCCTGGCGGCCCACTACCACCTCACCTTTGGCTTCGAGCCTGCCTCTTATGCTGCCTTCCACACAGACGCTGCGCTCACTCAGGATTGACCCCTCGAAGACAGTGTTGACCCCAATGAGGGTATCCAAGGACAGGCTCTTTTCCTTCTTATTCTTGATTTTCATTGTCCGCCACCCTCAACTCGCAAAGGGCGGACCAGGAGACGGTTAGCCTTCGC
>CBFDBW010000071.1:0-9788 GCA_965603145.1 uncultured Syntrophobacterales bacterium | reverse complement strand
AAGCACCATTCTGAGCAAGGCTTACGGCAATCTCTTTTCCTAATCCTTGAGCACTTCCTGTAACTAGCGCCGTTTTGCCATCAAGTCTGAAAAGTTTTGAAAAATCCATCACTCACCCCCCCCATGGATTGAGTATAATGCTTATTGAATTATATCAATTAATTGCATGAGGTAATGGACTTGACCCATAATTAATATAAATGACTTGGCTTTTTGGTTGGAGTGAATGTAAGATAAACTTGCGTATGTGTCAATTGAAAAGGTATTGAAAAATATCGCGGTTGCCCAAGAAATTAGGGACAAAAAACTCAATTTTTCTGGCTTTATGTGTCTATGCCGTTATCGTCATTCTTGGATATTTTATGAACAAACCCCTCCACTTCTGGGTTCTGGCCTTGCTGGTTTCGATGGTACAAGGCGGGTCTCAGGCTCTGAGCCGATCCTTGTATGCTTCCATGACGGCACCATCAAAATCGGCGGAGTTTTTTGGATTCTACAATGTAAGCAGTAAGTTTGCAGGTATCATTGGGCCTGCACTCTTTGCCGTAGTCGGGCAGTTAGCAGGTTCAAGCAGGTTAGGCATTATCTCGATTCTTGTTTTCTTCCTGTTTGGTGCGCTGGTATTGGCCAAGTTAGACCACGGACAAGGGATTGAGGCTGCCCCGCAGAGTTCGCTGTCAAAGCGGAAAGAACTACCTGACAAAGTAATTTGATATCATTCAAAAGTGTTGGCATGAACCATACATAGTGAGTAGTCATTCACGTTCTAAAGGAGGTCATGGCTGTTTTTGAAAGGCGATATCTTTAAGAGAATTCTACCTCCCGGGAGGCTCATAGATATCGCCTTAAGAAAATGGGCATGACCGGATAGAGATAGGTATGTACACGTTCTCTCAAAACTATACCATTAAATAAACGCTTTCGAACGATACTGACTCTGTAAACATCCACCTTTGAGTTTTTGAAAGGGTAGGGCACCTTACGGTTCTAAGAATAGGCAGACAAGACGCACGATTGGCGGCAAAACGCCTTTCACATTTCGCCCCCGCTCTTATAGACCTTACACAAAAAACCACGAAGGTTGGTCGAGCCTATTTCCTGATTGAATGGTGGCCTGTCATCGGTGAGAATATTAATGTTTGATTCCCTCCACCCGTATGAATCAGCAGCTTCTACCTCAGGAAACCACCACCCATAATCAACTCCCACCACTCTGGGGTCGAGCATGGTCGAGATGAAGGCCTTCTGTCTTATTTTTCCCCTCCTGGTCTCTATGTACACCTGATCGCCATCCTTTATGCCCAGGTTCTTTGCTGTTTCAGGATGAATGATGACCACGGGTTCAGGGTGCTCTTTCCTTAATGAAGGTATCTGCCTTCCGCCGGAGTGCCTGAAAGGAGCAGACTTCCAACTCGTCATCACAAAGGGGTATTCCTTTTCCAGGTTTGGTTCGGTGAATTCCGTTTCCGGTAATCCACGGTAGCTTGGAAGCGGATCAAACCCCCACTGTTCAAGCTGGCTGGAATAGAGTTCCACCTTAGCGGACGGTGTTTCAAAGCCATCTGTCTCGTAACTTCGGTAGTGTTTTGTGCCGCAGATAACCCCGGTTTTTTTGAATTCATTAAAGGTCAGCCCCGCCGGTTTCAGCAGTGCGTCCAAACACTGCTGCTCGGTGTCCCAGAAAGCGTCTCCAAAACCGAGGCGCCGAGCTAGATCGCTGAGAATCTCGTAGTCGGATCGACATTCGCCGATTTGGGAAACTTTCTGCTGCACCTGGGCTATAGGATACGCCGGTGTAGCAACAACGCTGTCGTGCTCGAGATAGCTGGCGACCGGCAGGACTAGATCGGCCAAATTGGCGGTTGGGGTCATGAACATGTCAGCCACCACCAGGAAGTCGAGTTTGGTAAGGGCCTCATGAGTTTTTGCTGCGTTGCTATAGGTGAGTACTGGATTGGCACCTTGGATATAGGCCGCGCGAATGGGGTAGGGCTTTTCGTATAATATAGCCTGTATTATGCTCTGCGGGGTAACGTAGCGAAATACCGGAAGCAGTTTGTGCTCAACGTCGACCCTTTTCTGCCACTGGGCCATCGGCATCCTATCCCATAGCTCCAGCTCCGGTGACCGGCGGTCCATTAGGTCCAGAGATGTCCACCGCAGTTCGCCTCCAGGCACTTCAAGGTTGCCGGTGAGCGCCCTGAGGATACAAAGGGCACGGCCCGTTTGAAAGCTATTCACAGTATGGTCGAGGGAGTTACCCCATTCAATGCAGGCTGGCCTGTTTGACGCGTAGAATCGGGCTGCCTGCCGTATCGTTTTCGAATCTACCCAGGTCAATGCCTCGACCTTCTCCGGTGGATAATCCTCAACATGTGTCTTGAGTTTATCGAACCCCTGTGTCTGCGTATCAACAAAATCCCGATCAAAGAGGTTCTCATCTATGATTACGTGTATCATCGCAAGGGCCAGTGCCAAATCCGAGCCGGGCCTCACTCGCAGCCACAGATCTGCCTCGCGGGCCAAACCCGTTTCGCGGGGATCGATCACCACAAGCCTGGTACCTCTCTCGCAGGCCTTGCGAATCCGTTCGAAGTTAAAGAAAAAGGTATCGGACGGGTTAAACCCCCAGATCACCATGCAGTTAGGCGGGTATTCACGGTCGGGAATCGGCATGAATCCGCAGGTTATTCTGGAGGCCATCATTCGCGGGAGATGACACACATGGCCCTGGGTAGCAAGGTTTGGCGTGCCAAAGGCGTTGGCCAGTCTCACCAGATAACTGTCCTGAATCCCCTTGGCAGCTCCCTGTATCATTGCCAGCGATTCAGGGCCATACCTGGTCTTCGTCCTGAGGAACTCGTCAGCAACTATGTTCAAGGCTTCGTCCCACGGTAGTTTCCGCCACGTGCCCTCTCCTCTCTCTCCTACACGCTGCAAGGGGTATGTCAAACGGTCGGGATGATAAAGATATTCCAGCGAAGAGAGCCCTTTCCCGCAGAGTTTCCCTTTGTTTATCGGGCTTTCGGGGTCCCCTTCAATCTTGACCGCCCTACCATTCTTCAGGTGAACCAACACCCCGCACCCGCCGTAGCATAGGCCGCAGGTGCTCCTCACGACTCCGTTCTTAACCATGTCCAAGTCCTCCTCAAAGACTCTAAAGGTAATGAGCTATCCCTTTATCTTCACTCGATCGGTTCTGCTCGGTTGCGGCTTCCAGGTATCCCAAAAATTATTAGGGTGAAGTAATTTTCCATAGCCGAGGAGCTTGTCCATTTTTACATAGAAGGGATCGGCCCATCGGAAGTAATCCACGAACCACCGTACGGACCGATGAAACCAGTTATCAGGCTTATTGAAGGGACACACGCTGATACAGATAGTACAGGGTTTGCGGATACGCGACCACTGGCCTATACACCGTTCGGCATCTATGGGCCATTTCAGAACACCGGGGTATGTTGATTCATTGCGTGGTTCCGTGGTGCGCTCGCCGTGCAGAATCGATTGCCCCGGACATTTGTCGGCACAGATCTCGCATGCCGAGCAGAATTCCGTGACCCCGAAATCTATTGGAGTGTCAGGGATGAGGGGTAAGCTCGTGAGCACTTTGCTAATCCTCACGGCGGGCCCGAACTGGGGGGTGATGAGCAGGCCGTTTCTCCCGAGCTGTCCTAAGCCTGCCGCTATTGCCATTGGTATGGTGATCCCTACCGTATTGGTAGAACAGGATATCGCCTTGTGGCCCAAGACCTTGATGAACTTCGCCATGTAGGCGTTGGTAATTGCCATTCGGCTGTAGCCCAGGCTGGTTTCGGCATCGGCAATGTAGGTCGGGGCATACCTGAGCATCTCATAGTCTTCCCCATAGCCCATAACAACGGCGTATTGGAAATCCTCTGGCAACTCCTGGGGATTGTATTCGCCGGAACCCAGGTCAAATGAGTGAGAATATATCCAGCGTCTGTCAATTTTACAAATGCCGACCATATCAGCTCCGAAATAAATGGCGGCATTTTTGATGTCGCGGGTCAACGTTTTGGAATCGGCGAATTCCAGTTTTTCATCCTCGGGAGGCAATGAAACCATGATGTTTCGGGCCACCCGTTCTGGCGTTGTTATTGCACCGATTTCCCGAGCAATGGCGATGGGAGTGGGTCTGTCGTTTTCGAACAGGTGCATCATGAGACCGGTGCGGGAGGCAATCCTTAATGCCTGGTCCTGCAGGCTACTCCCTGCCTTTTGTGTGCTTGGTGATGGTTCCAACACCCAGTTCAACAAAGGCCTGACCCTTTCGTCCCACAGGGGCCGCGAAAACATGGTATACTTCTCATCAAATCCAAATCTCTCTACTGCTCCAATGACGTTCTCTTTTTCCCATTCGCCTAGTGTCAGTTTTCTCATTTATTATCTCCTATCGTTATTTACTTGTGTTTTTTCCCGCAAGAGTGCTTTGAGACGGATTTTCAGCCTCTCTTGAATCCATAGGCATTTTTTTGGAGCATTAATACCCAGACTGCCAGAAATTCTAAAGGTCAGGAATACGCGTTATCGTTTTGTTCCAAATAAAATCTTTCACTTCCTTGTCTGTTCTGTGCTTTCCCATGTCATAGTGCTCATAATGAACCATCTCATCCAAATCCCTCCGGTACCAGGCTCTCTCCTTAACTATGCGTAGTGTCTCTTGTTTGCCTTCGGCCTCGTCGTCGGCATATCCTAATGGTACAATGTGGTCAACGGTGTATCCTGTAGGAATTCCCAAGGCCTTTTTCACCTCACTTTCGGTCGGACCGCCCTGTATCGTTGCCCAGGCAGTGGACAAGGCAAAGCAGGTAGCTGCCAGTTGAATAGTATACACACAGTTCGACAAACTCTGGCGCAGGAGTATATCTCTGTCCATCCAGGCTGGGTAAGCTTCCCGCAACCGTGGATCGCCGCATACGATGATCAGAACCGGTGCAGTATACAGGAAAGGCTGTACGGCGATGCCTCGAGCGATGGTCGGATCGGCCTTGACCTCCTCTCTTATCTGTAGTCCAATATTTTTGGACAGGGCCTTCTTCATCTCGGGATCTTCTACCACCACAAACTCCCACGGCTGGCTGTTTCCCGCCGAAGGTGTATATCTGGCTGCTTCGAGGATTTTTTCCACAGTTTCTCTGGGCACGGGCTCTGATTTAAACCTGCGGACACTCCTCCTGGTTTTGACTAATGCGAATAAATCCTCGTAATTCATTATATTCTCCTCCCATGTTTAAAATTGACGGTATTCGGATCTCTTTTTTGCTACCTTAGAAGACTTTCACCGCGTATATCTCAGCAATGAATTCGTGGCTCCCTATCTACTAAACTATCGGCTCGAAGCTCCCAAGACACAGGATTCTTCGGATTCATATTCTGAGGATTTCCCTGTACTTATGTTCCGTTAATCTATGCCACTATCTCGTCGAATAGTCTCAAGACCGTTTCGCTAAAAAGTGGGTCATTTATATGGGCATCAATCTCTATGACCTCGACCTCAGGCTTGAGCTTACTCTTAAGTGCCTGGCTAAATGCCCTACCACCTTCGGGATCATGAAAGGGACTCTTGGGATGCCGATCCCCTTCAATCCACCCTACCAGAGGGATGACAACCGCGGTCGGCCCTTTAGCTCTGTTCAGCTTATCTGCCACCAGTTTTACTACCTCCACCTTATCCTCGGTTTTGCCTGCCACAATTGTCAAAAGCTGATTATGTCGGTGGTGTTTTCTGTCTTGCAGCTGCGGCGGCAAGGGTTTTTCAGAAGACCAAAAGAAATGTCCAATCGCGCCACCCCCTACTATTTGGGGAATTCCCTTTTCTCCTGCCGCCTCAAGACGATATTTGCCTGAAGTCGTAACCCCGCCACGGATATGGTCTACCAACTCGACCAGAGAGAGGTCCAGAGCAACATCAATTAGGCCATCAGTAATCGCTTGCTCGAAGGCCAAACCTCCCATTCCTACCGTGTGAAATACAGCCACCTCATACCCGCGCTGTTCCAGGGCAGGTTTAAGCGTCTCTACATATTTCAACTGTGAGGTGCCCAAGGAAGTGATACCGACTGTTTTTTTCCGCTTTTTCTGCTTAATGAAGACTTCTGCTGCCCCGGAAATGGATCCGGCTGCTGAACTTAGGACACCTTTGCTTATATTATTGAGACCGTAAAGCCCGGCCGGCCACAGCATCATTGATAAATCGGCGCATACGTTATCAGGGCGAATGAGGGGTGAAAACGCAATGGTGGAAACAATCAACTTAGGCAGACCTAATGGAAGGGCCTTCATGACTTCCAATGCAAGGTAGGTGCCCATAGACCCCCCGGCCGCAATGACTCCGTCTACTTCGTCTTTTTCATAAAGATCGCCTACTATTGCGGAGGCTCCCTGTGCCATTGCTGACATGGCCCTTCCCTCGTGCCCGAGGGCGATGATACCGTCTATCGTCGTTTCCGCTGCCCGTGCAACTTCATCACGGGTAATCGCTGGCTCAAACGGTGCCTCACCTAACACCCCCACATCTATTACCCTGGCCAGATGACCCCTCTCTATTATCCTGTCTCGCAGATATTTGATTTCATTACCCCTTGTATCGAGGGTACCGATCACGATTATCGTCTTGCTCATGTTGCACCATCTATAGGTTTTGGTCTGTTGATATCCAGGTGCTGCGGAGTTTTTTCAGAGGGACTTACCTCAGCTTATGACATCTCTGAAAAGGCGGGTATGAGGAAGTTCTATATTGAAGAGTCTTGCCGCATTGCCGCCGAGAATGAGGTTAAGGTCATCCTGGCTCAAATCCAACTTGTTTGCCATCTTATCCACCTGCCTGAGACTCCATCCGTAGATGTCCGGCTGATGTCTGGGTGCTCCCCATGGTTTGATTTGATCTACATAGCTGGAAGGATACCGGCCCGGTTGACTATACACCACGATGGACGCCCCCCAATCAGTTCCCCAGAGAAGCTTTCCGGGCCCAATATTGGGGTCAGCAAGGGGTTTTTCGTAAAGCTCAGCCCAATAGAGCCCTGTTTCGAGGTAGACATTATCAAAAGTGGCTGCAACCTGCAGGGTATCATCCATGAATTTCTCAGACCACCAACCCTGCATTCCCCCGTGCGCCATAATAATCGGGACTTCAGGGTACTCGCCCGCCAAATCAAAGGCGAGTAACGGCTCAATCCTTTCTGGTGCAGATAATCGTCGTGAGCTACTCGCACTGTAGCCGGTAACAGCCCCTGTGTGATAGCTGACAGGTACCTTATGTTTCTTGGCAACCTCCATAAAGAGACGCAACTCAGCTAGTCTCTCTGGCCATGTCAACATTCTCTTGGGGTTTGGATTGCGAGGTAGACCTTCTCCAATCCCGGCGGAATAGGAGCCTGTACTGAGCAATTCATCCAGTTCTTCCGCCGCAGCTTCAGCTGTCCACTCTTCTTCGCCTCGTAAGGCCTTCTTCATTGTTTGAACCGGAAGACACATGGCCAAGAACTTTTCCGGATACTTCTTCACGACTTCAGCGTTGAGCTCATTAGTCATTCCAAATTCCGGCTGAAGGATGCACATATCCACCCCATATCGCTCCATGTCGTAAAGCAAACGCGGGGAATTATCATAGGTTTCCATCAATCGCATCTCTGTGGAGAGTGTTTTGAAATCTGGTTTAAGTTCTCTTTGCTTAAATTTTGCAGCGTGTCGCTGAGAGTGCACATGGGTATCTACGATCAGTCGCGCTCGAGGTATTCCCATACTTATTCCTCCTGTCTCTTTGTTTCATTCTTTTATCTGAACACTTAAATACGAAATTCATAAGGGCATTTCCTTGTACTTAGGTTTCAGGCCGTAACATTGTTGCTCCCCAGTCAGACACTTCTCGGTTCTCGCTCTTTAATGCTGGCACGAAGACCATCACTGCTGCCCAGGGCAACCACAGAACTGTAAAGAAAAATAACTTCACCGCTACTTCATAATGTTGGGCAAAAACAATGATATCTGAGGTATCGCTACCAAAATGATCAAGCGAAGCATGTCTATCCCCCAGAAGGGAATTATGCCTTTAAAAACCTCTTCGATCGAGGTGGTCTTGGCCACGCCCGCGACAACAAACACATTCAAGCCCACGGGAGGAGTAATTGTTCCTATCTCAGCTACCATGACAATGATCACACCAAACCAGATGGGATCAAACCCTATGGACCGGATAATCGGGTAAACAATGGGAATCGTCAATATGATCATTGACCCCGGGTCCATAATGCAGCCGAGCAAGAGATAAAGGATCAAAATGGCGGTGAGGATCGCATACTTGCTCAAATTGTGTTCGGTGATAAGCTCTGCCAGCGCTATGGGGAGATTTGAAACGGCCATGAAATAGTTAAAGATCATCGCTCCAACAAAGATGATAATAAGCATTGCCGTTGTACGGCCCGTTTCAAGGAGAGAGCTATACAATGTTTGCCACGTCAGTCTTCTTCTCAAGAGCGCTATCAGGAAGGCTCCAAATGCGCCCACAGCCCCGGCCTCGGTGGGCGTGAAAAACCCCAAGTATATGCCGCCCATAACCAATGCAAACAGGAGAAGCATGCCCCAAGTATTCCGAAGCGATAAAATTTTTTCCTTAAGACTCGTTTTCGGTCCTGGTGGGCCCAACTGCGGGTTAAGCCGTACCTGAATGAATATGACCAACAAGTATAGCAAAACTGCAAGTGTTCCAGGAAGAAATCCGGCCATGAAGAGCTCTCCTATGGACTGCTCGGTCAGGATTCCATAGAGAATGAATACAATGCTCGGTGGTATGAGGATGCCCACGGTGCCCCCAGCCGCTATGCTTCCCAATGCAAGCCTATCGCTATACTTATACTTCCGCATCGCTGGGAGCGCAACGGTTCCCATGGTGGCAGCGGTCGCCACGCTGGATCCGCTGACTGCGGCAAAGGCAGCGCATCCGCCTACCGTAGCCATAGCCAGTCCGCCCGGGTATTGACCAAGCCATTTGTAAAACGTATCATATAAATCCTGGCTAAGACCGGAGTGGAAGGCAAAATGGCCCATCAGAAGGAAGAGGGGTACAACGGCCAAAATATAATCGGAGCCCACGTCAAAAGGTACGCTCTCCAGCTGGCTAATCCCCGCATCAACAGATACGATATAGCAGTAACCTGCGAATCCCACCAGCCCCATGGCGAAACCAATGGGCATCCCCACGGCCATGAGGGCGAAAAGGGCGGCAATCCCGAGTATGCCCGCAATTACCGGGTTCATTTCCCATTCAACCAGATGAAATGAAAGGGCAAACAGCACGAAAAGAGGAGCAAGGCCGCATAGGTACAGCACAGCAGCACGGACCTTCGGAACGAGCCTGAAGACTTTGGAGCATGTATCTATCATCTGCACCAGAAGGACCAGGCAGAGCAGCCCACACCCGAATGCAAGTACATAGTAGAAGGGGAAGGTAGGAATAGACAGCAAGGCTGATGTCGCTTTCTCAAGCCACAGTTCGCGTCCTCTCGGTATGTTTCGCCAGGTGATCAGGATAAAGAAGCCCAAGCTGAGTAAGAGCGTGAGGCTCTCGATCAGTACTCGAGTACCTTCCGAGAACTTTGTGACGAGGAGGTCAACGCTGATGTGGGCCTTTTGGATGGTGGTGTAGGCCAGTCCCAGATAAACCAGCATGCACAATGTGAATTGAACGATCTCAAATGAGCCCATGATGGGTCGGCTAAAGACACGACGCAGAAATACATCCACGACTATCAAAAGCATCATTCCCA
>CBFDBW010000070.1:0-9805 GCA_965603145.1 uncultured Syntrophobacterales bacterium | reverse complement strand
TTGGCAGCCTCAGATCAGCCTGAGAGTCCCAATTTTACCTATTCTGTATTCTTTACCCTAACGTTGCATACCCACGCCGAGCCGGCCGTTGGACAGCTCAAAGTAATCGTAATAGTCCCCACCCGTCTCGTCACAATAGAAACTAGTCCCGACGATATCAAGCCCCGGCAGGGAAGGCGGTTTTTGTGGAAGAAGATTCTGCTGGACTTCCTCGGCCAGCTTAAGAGCGGTGATAGGCTTCATTCGGTGTCTGAGCCCTTCAATCATGGTGTTGGTGTGTCCGGCGATGATACCAAATTCATCGCTGGTGGCCACCGGTACCAGTCTGGAGAGATCACCCCGGCTCACCTGTTCCAGTACGGTAGTTTCGTTCTGAAAAAGGAGCTTCAGGTTTCTCGAGTAAGATATGATCAGGTTCACAACCCAGGCCAATAGGACGACCATGACAAATAAAACCTCGAACATCACCGATTGTTGTGCTCGAAGGACGGACGTCGCATCTTGGCCGATCGTAGCGAGCCAGGCGATGTCGGCCGCGAAAACCAAGCCAATGATGAGCGAAACAAAAAGGGTAGCGGTGACCGCGACCAGAGAGAACTTCCTGGTCATAGAGTAGAGGCGTTTTGGAGGCGGCAGAGCCGTATTCTGGGCGAGAGTTTCATGGATGATAGCACGTTCCCTGGCAAGGGAGGTATCCAAGGAGAGGAAGAATCCGGCCACGACGAAACCCAGGAGGAGCCTAAGTAGGTTAGGCACCGGAAGGTTGTGGACTACAAAGTTATAATTGTTGAGTGCGAATCCAGCGGCCAAACACAGTGAGAAATCCAGGTAAAACTGCCGTTTAGGCTGGACAACCTCCGGGGGCGGAGAGCACAAAAAAACGTTCCAAGGGTCTGCGCACTGCCGAGGCCGCCAGCAAAGGAATAAGAAGGCTCACCCCCAGAATCACGGGGGGCTGACTCTCGAGAAACGGTCAGATCTGCGCACCGTACACGGTCAGCACTGTGGTCGCCAAAAGGTAATGCAAAGCTACTCTCATGGTGATGGCCTTTTCGGGTTTCTAGTATAAGAATAATTGTATATTGTAAAGATAATGCAAGTCATTTTCAACGGCGGGAGGATCGAGGAGACAAATCGATTCTTCTGGGAGGGGGCGTAACCCACTAAAAGACAAGGAAAAACTTTTGCATAACAACCAAAGACAGTTTACAATACTTCACAGCCTCAATCAGCAATCGTCACATCTCATGATCATATAAAAAACGTGGAGGAGTTGTCTGTTATGAGAAAGACTGAAACCCCAGTGGTAAAAAGGTCTCTCCCTTCATGGATTCGATCAAGCAGTTTTAAGCTTCAAGCCCTCCTTTTGCTGGTGATCCTGGTCACGGTTTTTGCTCGAGTCCTGCCGCTAGAAATGCAGAAAAGGATTGTCAATGAAGCTATCAGGTTCGGGGAAATCCAGCTGTTGTTTCTTTACTGCGGTTTGTATCTTGCCGCGGTCCTTATCGCCACTGGTCTAAAATACCTGATCAGCGTTCTCCAAAATGTCATCGGCGAGCGAGCCCTGGCCGACATGAGAAAGGCTCTCTATCATCACATTTTGACCCTTCCTCTGAATTTTTTCAGAAAGACCCAGCCTGGTTTGGTGGTTTCGTCTCTGGTTACCGAACTCGCCTCGGCAGGAAGCTTCGTAGGCATGGCAATAGGGGTCCCTGTGGCCAGCGTTCTTACTCTGTTTGCTTTTGCCGGCTATCTGATTTGGCTCAATCCGCTCCTGGCGGGAATCTCACTCAGCATATACCCCCTGGTTCTCATTCTGCTCCCTCGACTGCAGCAGCAGGCCAATAAGGCCAACAAACGCAGGGTGGACACGACCAGGACACTTTCAGGTAAAATCGGCGAGGCTATCAGCGGCATTCATGAGATTCAGGGCAACGGCTCCTACCGGATTGAAAACCGCAGATATGACAAAATGATTGATAAATTATACAAAATCAGGATTATCTGGAATCTCTATAAGTTTTCGGTCAAATCGGTAAACAATTTTTTTAACAATTTGAGCCCTTTTCTCGTTTTTATCGTGGGAGGTTATCTGGCTATCAAAGGCCGACTGGACCTTGGAGCGCTGGTCGCTTTTATCTCGGCTCAGGAGAAAATTTACGATCCCTGGAAAGAGCTTGTTGAATTCTATCAAGTTTATCAGGACGCGAGTGTTCGCTACAAGAGAACCATGGAATACTTCGATGAGTTGCCCGAGCACGCTCTTGAACCAGATGACCGCGAGCCCTACGAGCTAGAGGGCAGCATAGAGGTCAGGGACCTGTCATTTCTGGCCGAAGGTGGTATCCGGTTGCTCGATGGAATCAATTTCTCACTGAGGCCGGGAGAGCAACTGGCCCTGGTGGGTTTCTCCGGCAGTGGCAAGAGCACTTTGGCCCAGTGCGTTGGACAGCTCTACAAATATACTGCTGGACATGTTTTGCTTGGTGGTGAGGAAGTGGCGGAGCTGTCCAAGAAAGACATGATTAACAACATCGGTTTTGTTTCCCAGACGCCCTTTACTTTCGAAGGGACAATCAAGGATAATGTCCTGTACTCTTGTGCTGCCAAGCTTGGTAGTGATGAGATTGGCGAGAGTGATGCCATGCCATCCCTGGACGACATGATCGAAGCTCTCCAACAGACAGGGATATTTGTGGATGTGCTCCGTTTCGGACTGAATACCATCCTGGTGTACGATGAGCACCAGGATTTGGCATCAAAGCTTGTTCGAGTTCGCGACCACTTCAAGCGAGAATTTGGTGAGGAACTGGCTGATTACGTTGAATTCTTCGCTGAGGACAACTATCTTTACCACTCTAACATAGCTGCGAATTTGATTTTCGGCTCAGCCAACGTAGAGTCTTTTACCCTGCAAAACCTGGCCGTAAATGACTATTTTCTACGATTTCTGGATAAGGCCGATCTCACCCGGACGCTGTTGACTCTTGGCGCAGAGCTCTGCAGACAGACGGTGGATATTTTGGGCAACCTGCCGCCTGAAAAGGTTTTCTTCGAACAAAGCCCCATTAGAACGGACGAGTTGGATGAATACAAAATGCTTGCTACCCGTCTGGCAAAAACAAAACTGCACCATCTCTCACCCGACGATAGGACCGGCCTTTTGCGACTCGCATTACGTTTTATTCCTGGCATACACAAAATGGTTGGGATGCCAAGCATTTTGGAAGAGCTCATATTGGAGGGGCGCGCACTTTTCAAGGAGAGTATTTCTAGAGATGATCCCGGGGCTCTTACATTTTATCAAGTCTCGGAATATATCTACTCCCAGACTATCCTTGACAACATCTTCTTCGGAAAGACCAAAACCGTCAATCCGCAGGCAGAGGAGAAGATCGATCAGAGCATCATCCAGGTTCTAATTGAAGAAGACTTGCTGGAGACTATTGTTGAAATAGGAATGGAATTCCAGGTGGGGAGCAAAGGTGACAGACTCTCCGGTGGTCAGCGCCAGAAACTGGCCATAGCAAGAGTCTTCCTGAAAGCGCCCCGGGTTCTTATAATGGACGAGGCCACTTCGGCCCTCGATAACAACTCCCAGGCACGTATACAGAGTTTGCTTGACACCAGGTGGAAGGGTCAAAGTACTCTCATTGCGGTGGTGCATCGTCTTGACATTATCAAGAACTATGACAAGATTGCGGTGATGAAGGCCGGAAGAATAGGTGAAATGGGGACGTACGACGACCTCGTTGCCAAGAAAGGGATGTTACATGAACTCATCTATGGAAAAAAGGCAAGTATCTGATACCAGTGAGTTCCAAGAAAATCTTGAGATCCTGCGACAAATGGATTTTTTCTCAGCTCTGTCTCTTCAAGCTCTCAAGGTGTTTGCTTACCTTTTCACCAGGGAGATGTTTAAGCCGGGAGACTATCTCTTTCACCAGAATGACAATGACGGCAATGCATTCTACATTTTATCAGGAACTGCCGAGGTGGTTCGCAAAGATGAGAGCGGCGAATTCTGCCTGGGCAAATATGGTGAGGGCGAGTTCCTCGGTGGACTGGCATTGCTTGGCGACATGCGACGTCTTTTTTCTCTCAAAGCTTTGACGGGTATGACCTGTCTTGTGATGACCAGGGAGAAGTTTGCCAAGGCCATTGAGCAGTTCCCTGATCTTATGCCGAGAGTTCTGGAAACCATGGTTGACCGGATTCGTTCCTGGGAAGAGAGGCTCTTTCTTGATAAGGACGGGCTGTGCGATGCTTGTAGAAAGAAAGTTGGTGTGAGTCTTATATGAACAGGAGGAATAAGCTCTGATTCATGAAATATGCGGGCTAGGTATTGTATGCTTATGGAAGGTTCGCGGTCATGGTAGCAGATAGAGTTTCGTTGAAACTGAAGAACTGCCTTTCTGAACTGAGTACATTGGGGAGTAGCCTGGAGCAGCTCGGAGTGGCGCTGGGCCTCTCTAGCAAGACCTTGTTTGAGATCTCTCTATCCATGGAAGAGCTTTTCAGCAATATCATCTCGTATGGATATACCGACGATGCTGTGCACTGGATCAAGGTGGCCATTTCACATGAAGACGGAATGCTTATCATACGGCTAGAAGACGACGGAATTCCTTTTGATCCTCTAAAAGCAGAGGAACCAGATTGTGAATGCCCCATTGACCAGCGCAAGATCGGCAACCTTGGTATTCACCTCACCAAGAAGTTCATGGATGACATGGTCTATGAAAGACGCGGGAATATAAATATTTTGACCGTGAAGAAGAAGATAATCGTTAGGTAGCGATTTTTTGCAGATACGCAGCCGATTCTTTGACAGGTTTACACCTTAGCTCGTTCAGTCATTTGCCTGTATGAAATTGTTCCTGCAAACCTAAAGGGTAGAGGGGAGGAGGATAGATGGAAGTCGTAGAGAAAAAACAGAATGGAATCTGTATTTTGGGTCTCCTTGGTCGTCTTGATTCAAATACGTCCCCGGAATTCGAGAAGAAAATATTCGAAGTAATCGAGGATGGGACGAAAAGCGTAATTGTGGATTTTGAGAGTCTGGATTACATTTCAAGCGCTGGATTGCGCGTGCTCTTGAAGGCTACCAAGCAACTAAAACGCTCCGATGGAAAAATCGTGCTCTGTTCAATGAAGGAATATATAAAGGAAGTTTTTGAGATTGCCGGATTTGTCTCTCTCTTCCCCATAGTTTCCTCAATGAGAGACGCTATGGAAGAGTTTTAGGACTATTTCGGCGACAGACAAGAAGAGTAATGATCTTTCTACAAAGTTTTCTGCTCCCATCTGATCATATCTCCAACAGCTGAATTGAGTTATGATTTGGACGGTCTGGCGACGGCAATTCGTGAAACATCCGGGCTATTCGGTAAGTTCTCATCTTTCCTGGTGGCATGAATCATGCTTTCTGTTAAAGTAACACCTCCAGAATGAAAACCCGAAGGAGGACCCCATGGAGGAAGTGCATCATGAAAAGGTTCTTGACTATCTGCATAGCCTGCAAGGGCTAGGGCCGGAGAAATTTCTGGCGACATATAGAAATTCATTTTTGTTGGAAAATTACCTGGCCCCCTCCAGCCGGACGAAGCTAGGGAGGGTGGAAACCATTTCTGAGGTGGACGTAGAGAATCTCCTTTCGCCAACCGGCACCAGCGAGGACGAGCCCCTTCTTCAGGCCCGGGTTATTCCCCTGGAGAAGAGGGATAAGGATTCGTCGGACCGCATGATTTTTGTGGGACGCTCAGCCAACAATGATATCGTCCTGCTCAACAAAATGGTGTCAAAGCTTCATGCCTATTTCTGCCAAGTACCAGGCAGTCGAGTTATGCAGTTAGTAGACATGAATTCCACAAACGGTACCTTTATCAATGGCGACAGACTAGCGTCGTCCGTGAAGACGAACTTAGATGATGCAGATGTCATTGCTTTCGGCCCTGAAACGAAGTTGGAATTTTTCAGCGCTCCTGGTTTTTGTCAGCTACTCCAACAACTAACTTAGCTGCTATACATAGTGTCGTTAAAGGTTGCGGATGGTTTTTTTGCATGATTGAGTATGGAAGAAATTCTGAAGGGTAGGAAGCTTCAGTCAATAATTTTCTTGACCAATACATCCCAATATTGTAAATTGTAGATCATAGGGAGACGCCAGTCTCCCTTGGTGCCCCTTGCCCCTATCGGTCGCTGTGCGCCGGGCCGATAGGGGCTCTTTTTTTTGGGGCTCTGTAGATTATTCGAGTGCTGCTTCCCGTACTATGTTTGAGCATTTAAGATTACCCTCCTCAATAGAAAAACGTCCGTGTGCGGTGATACGGCAGGGAGCGGTAAGTATCATCCTGACCCAGATGCCATAACCAGCAGTCCAGTTGAGCAGAGGTTACTTTCTGACCGCGTCTGCCCAGCTCTTGTCTGAGGAGTTCCACAGCCCAAATCGTTGCCGCCCGGATCTCCACTTCCTCCGGGCTACCCGGCGGAATATGCTCCAGCCGTTGAATGAGCTCTGCCAGTTCGGGTTCGTAGCGGATGATACCCAGATGGTGAAGAACCTGAGGTAATTTGTAATCAGCAAAGGCGGTGAGTTTCTCCAGATCTACAAAATCTCCCCAAGTGTCTCCAGAGAAGGTGGTCCACAAATCCTGGACCAATAGCTGGGCCCGCTTGAAAAAATATACCTTGTTGCCATGATAGGTGGTGGTATCATTGAAACTCGCGAATTCAGCCGCCAACAGGTGCACCAGTTCCACTGCCGAGCCTCCGGCCTCTTCCAGCACGTGTATGAAGCTTCCCTGAAATCGATCCAGTAGCACCTGTCCAGCCTCGCGGAGATTAGTCAGTCGTTCCTCAAAGAGAGGAATCTTGCCGCTTCCACGGAAGATGTGAGCCAGGGTCTGCGAGTCCAGCGCAGACAGCATCTTTGCCTGGTGGATGGGGATTTTTTCCTCGATGGCCCGCTTCAGACTAGCAGCCAGCGCCCAGTAGCCCGATAGCGCTTCGTTTCCATAGTGAACCGTCCAGAGTGGAGACCCAACTTTCGGCCAGAAGCAATGGTTGACGGTGTCAAGTACGAAGATCCATTCAGCGGTAACTCCAGTACCGTCAAAATAGTGGTATAGTGCAGGCCCTTGGGGTGGGACTGGTATCTCAAGGGGTGAATTGCTGCTGAGAAGGTGAGATATGGCCGCGGCGTCTATCTCGACGTATTGGCTCTGTTCCACCACGGTCAAGCATGAGGAAAGAACGGGAAGAAAAGCCATTAGGCATGCTTACAACGATTGTCGTCAGTGTGTGAAAATGTGGCACCCCAGTAATGCGAAAAACCCCATGGAGCGTTGGAGTAGTGCAAAGAAGTAAGAGTTAAGATACTTTTTGTCACTTGCTTTTGCCATTACACCGGCTTTCACATCAGGAGCTGGCTAGGGATGCAGCCTGCACGGTAATGCGTCGCAGCCTCTGGACCAAAGTGCGAATAATTTTGCGAAAGTCTGGGGAGAGACTGTCGTACTCTCGCCTTAGCTTGTCACGATCTAGAACCCCTAACTTAACGTTACCTACGGCCGCCACTGTTGCCGAGCGAGGTTCTTTTCCCATGTCCAAAAATTCAAGCTCGCCTATGAAATCTCCCTCCCCCAGCTTGGCGACGGTTACTTTGCCTTTCGGCGTATTTTTGCTGACCTTGACTTCACCTTCAATGATAACGTAGACCCAATCGCTGAATCCTCCCTCTTCGAAGATGACGGTGCCGGCTGGATGCGTTTCCTCGTCGCGAATATAAAGCAGGTCTATCATCACGTTCTCCTTCCACGCTGGCCATTGATCTGTTGGCTCGCACTCAGTATAGTGTGTTTATTGGTGATAGTTCAAGATAAAAGCAATAATTGAAAATGCTACAGCGAGCGCATTTCCCGTAGCTTGTCGTAGCGAAGCGGAGATCCCGCTTCAGCGGGGCTGCGGGGTTAGCGAGCGAACTACAATAAAATGGAATCACTTCCTTACATTTCGAAGCTTCCCTGCAGCTTGCTGCAGGGAGCTTCAAATGCGCTTGACAGAAAGGATGCCTCAGAATAAAAGATGCGGTGCGGCTTTGCCACTCTCACACCGATTGGCACTGTTCCCGAGAAGGCTGATTCAAACCCCTGGTCTGTTCATTGCGTTTTTGTCCCCCGAGCTGAGGGCAATGCGACCTTTTGCTTTGGTGGAGATGGCCAGGCAAATCAAAGAGGTGGACACCATAGTTTTTTGATCTACCTCGAGTGCAATGGGTATACTTACACAAAATCACGGAGACAAAAATGAGGGCTGCTGACTTTCCCGATGAGATTAGACCCCATCTTTTACCTCAACCTAGGGGTGATTTGATCTATCGATGCCTACAGTGCGAGGAGGTCTTCTCCATTGAATCGTTGCTTTACACCTGTCCCAAGTGCAAGAGTGTCTTGTTGATTGAAGATCGTGAATGGGGCCGTCTGAAACAGTACAGCGGTTCATTCTGGCGGCGTCTTTTTGACCACCGGAGAATGCTTAACCACCCTGCTCTGAAGGGAATATTTCTCTTTCACGAACTAATCGCTCCGGTGATACCGTTGGAAGACATCATATACCTGGGAGAGGGCCACACTCCTGTTGTTCAGGCGAATGACGTACTGCAGGAGTGGGTTGGATTGGATTTCTATTTCAAGAATGACGGGCAGAACCCGAGTGCCTCCTTCAAAGATCGAGGTATGGCCTGCGCTTTGAGTTACTTGAATTACCTGGTACGCAATCAAGGGTTGACCGAAGTGCTCTCCATATGTGCTTCCACGGGAGATACCTCGGCTGCCGCCGCGCTGTACTCTGCTTACATGAGTAAGACCGTCAAGTCAGCAGTACTGCTGCCACACAAGAAGGTCACGCCACAGCAAATATCGCAGCCCCTGGGAAGCGGTGCTCGGGTATTCGAGATTCCAGGAGTATTTGATGACTGTATGAAAGTGGTAGAACATCTTGCCGAGAACTACAATGTAGCATTGCTAAATTCAAAGAACGCATGGCGCATTCGAGGGCAGGAGTCTTACTCCTTTGAGGTAGCACAGAGCTTTGATTATGAGCTGGAGAAAAAGGTGGTGGTGGTTCCCATCGGTAATGCCGGCAATATTACTGCGATTATGGGGGGATTTCTGAAACTGCTGGATCTAGGAATGATCGAAACTCTACCCAAGATTGTCGGGGTGCAGTCAGAACATGCCGATCCGGTATACCGTTACTATCGAGAGTCGGCTCCGGGCAAGCGGGTATTTCGACCCGTAACCGTACGGCCCAGTGTGGCCCAGGCTGCAATGATCGGCAATCCTGTGTCCATGCCTCGGGTTGTGAGGTTGGTTGAAGCTTACGAACAGGCTGCAAGCAGCCCTGGGGTTTTTGTAGTCCAGGTAAGCGAACAGGAAATTATGGACTGCCAGCTCATTGCCAATCGAAATGGACACATTGCCTGTACTCAGGGTGGTGAATGTTTGGCAGGCTTGCTGAGGGCCAGGGAGGAAGGGGTCGTCTCAACAGAGGAAGTTGCGGTGCTGGATGCTACCGCGCACGCACTCAAATTTGCTGGATTCCAGGAAAGCTACTTTGCCGATGATCTGGACGCAGCGTATGAGATAGTGCCCAAGACTGAGTTGAGAAACTTCCCCGCACTGGTTGAGGCTCCAGGAGTGAGAAGACTGCCTGCACCCGGAAAGCCCCTGCCTCCAGATGAGTTCAACACTTTTGTGGAAGAAACCGCCAGGGAAATTGCCCGGGAACTCGGATTGGAAGAGAA
>CBFDBW010000069.1:0-9835 GCA_965603145.1 uncultured Syntrophobacterales bacterium | reverse complement strand
CAAAAAGCATTGATGCAAACGAGATCATCGACGGCATTCCAGTTGGAGTCGTCATTTTGGACTTGGACTTGCGTGTGCAGGCCATGAACAGATCCATGGAAACCATGACCGGCTTTAGCCGTGAAGAAGCAGTGGGCGTCTACTGTCCCCACATCATCAGGAGCAACCTCTGTCCCCAAAAGTGTCCGGCAAAGCAAGCCTTGGAAGGTGATCAAGCCGTGCACCTCGAAGGGAATATCATCAACCAGGCTAGACAAAAAATCCCGGTGATGATCCATGTCGCCATCCTCAAGGACGCAGATGGCCAGCCTATTGGAGTAATAGAAACCCTTGAGGATATTTCCCTGGTCCGGGAGCTGGATAGGAAAATTCATACCAGCCACGACTTCAGCGACCTGGTCGGTCACAGCCCTAAGATGCAGAAACTCTTGGACATTTTGCCAGTTATCTCCCAGACTGACTCCTCCGTGCTCATTACCGGCGAGACAGGCACAGGCAAGGACCTGGTAGCCTCAGTGATCCACCGGTTGTCGCCTCGAGCAGGGGAGCCTTTTATCAAGATTAACTGTGGAGCCTTGCCCGAGACCCTCCTGGAATCTGAGATCTTTGGACACACTCGCGGCGCCTTTACCGGCGCGGTGCGCGATAAGCCTGGCCGCTTTCAGTTGGCTGACAACGGCACCATCTATCTCACTGAAATTGGCGACCTGCCTTTGCCACTACAGGTCAAGTTACTAACCTTTCTTGATGACAAAGAAATCATTCCCCTTGGGGGAACCAGGAGCGTTAAAGCTGACGTCCGGCTGATCGCCGCAACCCATCGAGATCTGCTGACCATGATGCGGCAGGGGAGTTTTCGCGAAGACCTGCTTTTCCGACTCAACGTTGTCCGGCTCGAGGTGCCGCCTTTACGTGACAGGGACGGGGATGTCAGACTGCTTATGGAGTTTTTCCTGAATCAGTTCAGCAATCGCTTTCAGAAGAAAATTAGAGGCTTCGCCCCGAAGACCATCGAGATCCTCACGCGATATCCCTACCCGGGCAACGTGCGAGAACTGGCAAACATTGTGGAGTATGCAGCCAATGTGTGCCACGGAGGTAGCATTAAACTAGAACATTTACCTGAGTACCTCAAGGAGCCCTGGGAGGACATGCTGCCACGAGATCTGCAGGTCGGGATCGGGGAAACAACTAGGGGATTTGCGCTGCCGAAAGAAAAAATGGAGGAGCGGCCGGTGGATTATAGTCTAGACTGGCGCGAGATGGAACGCCGCATGATTTCCGAGGCGCTGCTGCAAAGCCGGGGCAACCGCACCAAAGCGGCCAAACTGCTGGGCTGGGGCCGGTCCACCCTCTGGCGGAAAATGAAGCATCACAATCTGGCTTGAGGTGCTTTAGTAGGCATAATGTATCATATTGTATCAATACTGTAACAACGAGGAGAATCCTTTTGGTTTCGTTCTGTTTCTTTATGAGACAACTAATCCTACCTCAAATGTATAACATACTGCTATTATTAGAATTTATTCATGGCATGATAATTGCTGATTGTGGATATGATGACTGAGACAATTTTGATCACCATCTGGCGAGACCAGGTAGCGCCAAGATTTGACTTGACCAGCGAAGTTCTGATCGCTTCTCTGGACCCCAGAGGCGGGCTGGCTCACACCAAGACCGTTGTGTTGCCTACGGTGTCCGCCGAGGATCTCTGCCATCTGATTCTCACCGAGGCAATCACCACGTTGATTTGCGGTGGTATCGAGGAGGAGTACTACCAGTACCTGACCTGGAAGAAAGTCAGGGTCATTGATTTTGTGATCGCACCATATGCGCAGGCTCTGGAGTTCGCCCTCAGCGGCCGGCTGGAACCTGGAGCAAACTTGATGAGGCAAGCTTCTCAGAATCGAACATGACTAATTTTTGGCAAAAATTGAGGCAACTGGCGCCCGAGGGTCTTAAGGACTTCCCCGACTATGGTGAGGGCCCGGAGCGATACAGTCTGTTACGCAAGAACCTCATTTTCATAATATGCGGTGTCGCCCTGATTCCTCTGGTGCTTATGGCCGCGATAAATTACTACCAGTACCAGAGTGCACTCAAGGAAGAGATCGTTAGACCGGTCAGGCGGTTGATCACCAGCACCAAACATACTCTTGAACTCTTTTTGACCGAGCGCGAGTCCACCTTGAGGTTGCTGATCCGGGAGCGCACCTTCGAGGAACTGAGCGACCAGGCGCGTCTAAATCACATTTCCCGGAGTCTGAGGCATGAATTCCCTGAATTTGTGGATCTGGGTTTGATTGACTCTTCCGGACTGCAGCGAAGCTACGCCGGTCCCTATGGGTTAGAGGGGAAAAATTACAAAGATCAGACCTGGTTTGATGAGGTACAGCTTCGCGGCGTTTACATCAGCGATGTTTTTCTGGGATACCGGAAATTCCCCCATTTCGTTATCGCCATCAAAATGGATACGCCCGAGGGTGACTTTTACGTGCTGCGGGCCACCATTGATACCGAGAAGTTCAACAATTTAATCAGCAGCATTAGCCTGAGACCCAGCAGTGATATGTTTATCATAAACCTGGAGGGCATATTGCAAACGCCCTCCAGGTACCACGGCAACGTCCTGGGAAAGTCTTCACTTCCGGTTCCTCCGTTTAGCCAAGAACCGGTCATTCAAAAGATCGTGGACAGTCATGGGGAGCACCTGTTTGGTTACGCCTACCTGCGCGGTCCCTCTTTCATCCTCATCGTCACCAAGAAACCAGGCGAGGTAATGGCGGGCTGGTTTGCACTCAAGGGCCATCTCCTTTTGATCTTCTTGGTGAGCACTGTGATAATTATTTTTGTGGCTCTGCGAACTTCTAAACTCTTGGTGGATCGAATCCGGGACGCCGATCAAAAGCGCGAAACTTACTATATCGAAATGGAACACTCTGCAAAACTGGCCTCCCTGGGGCGGCTGGCAGCGGGGGTGGCCCATGAGATCAACAACCCCATGGCGATCATAAACGAGAAGGCCGGCCTGCTTAAAGATCTCGTACTCTTCTCACACGAGTATCAGGATCGGGAGAAGTTGCTGTCATTGGTGGATTCCGTCCTGGGATCGGTGAAGCGATCTCGCGACATTACCCACCGGTTGTTGGGGTTTGCCAAGCATATGGATGTCAAGGTGGAGACAATCTTCCTCAATGAGCTGATCGAAGAGGTTCTCGGCTTTCTGGACAAGGAAGCCTTCCATAGAGATATTCATGTCAGCCTCAATTTTGCGCCGGATCTTGCTCCCGTTGCCCACGACAGGGGCCAGTTGCAGCAGGTATTCCTCAACATCATCAACAACGCCTTTGAAGCGGTGGCGGACGGGGGGAATATCTCCATTACCACCAGGGAGCGGGGAAAAGATACTGACACAGTAGAGGTCGCAATTTCAGATGACGGCCGCGGCATTGCCGCTGAAGACCTCAAACACATCTTTGACCCCTTCTACACCAGGGGCAAAAAGCAGGGGACCGGACTAGGCCTCTCCATTTCATACGGGCTTGTGAGCAAGTGTGGCGGTGGCATCGGGGTGCAGAGCACCGAAGGCAAAGGGACCACCTTCACGGTGGAACTCCCCAGAAAGTGTATTATGGCATAGGAGCTGAATATGGCAGGATACAGCGTATTGCTGGTGGATGACGAGGAAGAGTTTGTCTCGGCGCTTTCTGAAAGACTGATGCTCCGCGGCATTGAGGTTGAAACCGCACTTGACGGCAGAGAGGCCCTGGCCAGGTTCGCAGAAAAACCAGCTGATGTGATTATCCTGGATGTGATGATGCCTGGACTGGGTGGACTGGAGATTCTGAAGCGGATCAAAAAGTCCTCCCCCCACACCCAGGTCATCCTGCTGACCGGTCATGGCGCCACCAAAGAGGGGATTGAAGGTATGCGGCTAGGTGCCTTTGATTACCTGATAAAGCCGGTGGACATAGAAGAACTGCTGGAGAAAATGAAAGAAGCCGTGAAAACAACAGGGACGGGTTAATGCTATGGAGGCCAATTTTAAACAACTCAGTAGAGTAAAAGAACTCGCCTTTATGGGAAAGGTAAACGCCAGTCTTTCCCACGAGATAAAGAACACCCTGGCTATAATAAATGAGTCGGTGGGGCTCATGGGCGATCTGCTCGGCAAGGAACCCCCAGCCGACTGGGAAGCATACCCTCGGCTGAAGAGCATCATAGCCTCAATCGAGGAACAGGTTCAGCGTAGCGGTGCCATCATCAAACGGCTCAATCGGTTTGCCCACAGCACGGACAAACCGGTGGTGAACGTGGACCTGAATGAGTTGGTGGAGGAAATCACCACTCTGGCACAAAGATTCGCCAGGCTCCGGGGCGTGAAACTAGAGGTGAAACTGGCCTCAGAGCCGCTGGTGATCCACAGTGATCCCTTCCGAATTCAACAGGTGATTTTCGCATTCATCGAACGCGGCCTCTGGCACTGTTCGCCCAATGAGACGCAAGTAACCATCGCTTGCCGCGGCAAAGGAGACATGGCGCAGACAATAGTCACCGACGAGGGATCGCCAGAAGGAGATTGGCTCAGAAAGAGGATCTCCGCAGCCCTTGCTCCTGCCTGCATACTGGCCGAAGAAGAAGATCCAGAATTGGCCATACTGGCCCTCACCATGGCCCAGTTGGGTGGCTCCATTGAGGCTGAGGACGTTGGCGCAACTGGCAACAAAGTCATACTCTCTTTTCCCGCAAAGATTCCTGAAGAGTAATGGCTGCGTCTTGGAGACGATTTACAGTCCGCCTCCTTTCCGTTACAGCAAATAATCATTAGTTCTTTTCTGCTCACCCTGATCTTTCTGTTTGTCTCATATTAAAACATATTGGCACAATAGTTACCGTATTATAATGAGACATAATGCTACTCTTTTCATGCCGTCAAAATACTATGTTATTGAAATTAATAATTATTTGTATCTGGCATGTTCATTGCTAAACTCTATGGGCAAAGACTGAAGAACTCGGCAGAAGAGAAGGACGGTTAATTCCATCATGGCTGTGTTGCACGGGCTAATATGCGGGGAGCTGGAGGTGTGAGTGAGAATGTCCTGCTGATCGGCAGGGATACGCCCTTTATGGTAACATTGTCAGAGCGTATCGGTTCACAAAGTCTTATGGTCCATTTTGCCCAGAGTGGTCCAGAGGCGCTTGACATAGTGCAACGCCAAGAGATTGACGTTGTGATTGTCAACATCAAAGAGCTTGAGGCGGAGGGGGTGCGGATTGTGGATTCCATCAAGAAAAGCAACCCCCTTACGGAATTCATCACCCTCACAAGTCCCACGACCATTCAGTGGTCCATAAAGGGCATGAAACAAGGCGTTTTTGCCGATCTTCTCATTCCGTTTGACAACGAGGATCTCCTTGCCATAGTACGGGAAGCCGGAGCGAGGAGAAAGGCGAAGAAGCGACGGAAGAAACGATCGCTAATGGGCAAGCTCGAGGACTTGCTGGTCTCCGCCACGTTTGCCGAGTCCGGCGATTTCGAGACTGCCAGGCAGATTCTTGAAGAACCACAGGGATCCAGGCCTGACAACCAGAAGGATGATAAAAATGAAGAATTTTAGGGTTTTGCTGGTGGATGACGAGACGGAATTTGTCCAGGCCATGGCAGAACGACTAAAAATGCGCGACCTGGATGCAAACACCGTCTATGACGGAGAGCAGGCCTTATCTTTTGTGGGGGGGCAGGAGCCCGACGTCATGGTTCTTGATCTGAAGATGCCGGGAATCGACGGGATGGAGGTCTTGCGCCAAGTTAAGAAATCCTACCCCAAGCTTCAGGTGATCATTCTCACCGGTCACGGCACTGAAAAGGACGAGGAGGAAGCCCGGAGGCTCGGGGCCTTCGACTACCTGGAAAAGCCGGTGAGTCTCGATGTACTAATCAAGAAGATGAAACAGGCTGTCAAACAGAAAATGGAAGATACCATGGTGGCAGCAACCTTGGCCGAGGCCGGAGACTCTGAGTCTGCCAGAAAGATCATGAAGGACGAAGAATAGTCCGGCGCAGGAGGTTTTGATGACTGCAGCAGAAGATATAAAGGTACTGCTGGTTGATGATGAGCCGCATTTCATCAAAATGCTGGCGGAACGACTGGAGGGCCGAGGGTTCAACGTTGAAACTGCGGGAGGGGGAGCCGAAGCCGTAGGCAAGGCCAAAGGCGAGCCCTACGATGCCATCGTCCTTGATCTTCTCATGCCTAACATGGACGGCTTGGAGACTCTGAAGCAGCTCAAGGAAATCAATCCAGACCTCCAAATCATCCTGCTCACCGGTCACGGGACTATCGACAAAAGTGTCGAGGCCATGAAACTGGGCGCCGTGGATTTCGTGGAAAAACCTGCCGATTTCAAGGAACTCCTGGAGAAGATCAAAAAGGCCAAAGACAGAAGGATGCTTCTGGTGGGAAAAAGACACGAGGAGAGGGTCAAGGAAATAATGAAAACCAAGTCGTGGTGACAGCAGTGGAAAATTGCACCCCGGTTGAGCTGTATCTTAGCGAGCATGAGGTAGAAAAATGTCTGATACACCTTTACAAGAACTGACACCTGAAAAGCCCCGCGAGCAAGCGGATATTGCGTCTTTGCCGGCGAGAATCAATTGGAAGCGACTCTTTTTTATTATGCTGGGAGCGGTACTGTTCACTGTCGTCTACTACTCACCTCCCTGGGCTGATGCCGTTGATCCCATGGGAGAACATTTTGAACTGAGCAAAGAAGCCAAGGGTGCCCTGGGCGTGTTCTTGTTGGCAGGGATATGGTGGGTATTTGAGGTCGTCCCCATCGGGATCACCAGCATTACCATCGGGGTGATGCAGGTGATGTTTCTTATCCGACCGGCCAGGGAGGCCTTAAAGGATTTCATGGATCCTTCGGTGTGGTTTATTTTTGGTTCCATTGTGATTGGTATGGTTTTCACAAAAACGGGCCTCACCAAACGGCTGGCATATAAAATGCTCTCCATTGTAGGGGAGAAAACCAGCATGATCTATCTGGGTTGCTTTGTGGTGACCGCAGCTCTCACCCACGTCATGGCCCACACGGCGGTGGCAGCCACGGTGTACCCGCTGCTGCTCACCATCTATTCCCTCTACGGTGAAGGGGAGCGACCCACCAAGTTCGGTAAAGGCCTCTTTATGGGCATGGCCTATGTAGCCGGTGCCGGCAGCATCATCACTCTTTTGGGGGCAGCCCGAGGAGCTGTGGCCATAGGATTTTTCAAGGGCATCGTCGGCAGGGAGATCACCTTCTTTGAACTGAGCTACTATATGTTTCCCATCGGCTGGCTGATGGTATTTGTGCTCTGGGGGTTCTTCATGATCTTTTTCAAACCGGAGAAAAAGACCATCCCCGGTCTGCGGGAGAAGGCAAAGACCCTACAGGCTCAACTGGGTCGCATCACAGGCAGGGAGATCTTGACCCTTGGCATCGTGCTTGGTGCCATCATATTTCTGTCTCTGCAATCTTTCCTGCCGGCGTTGAAACCTTTCAATAAGTCGGCGGTCATCCTCATTGCCACCATTCTCTTCTATCTGCTGAAAATCCTCGACATCAACGACCTGGAGGATATCCCCTGGAACATCATCCTGCTCTTCGGCGGTGCCATGTCCATCGGTTTTTGCCTGTGGGAAACGGGAGCGGCCAAATGGCTGGCAGTGAACTGGCTGGTAATGTTCCAGAAATCAAACTGGTTTGTCTTTGTCCTGGGTATCGCCTTCTTCGTGATGATGATGACAAATTTCATTATGAACGTGGCGGCCATCGCCATCTCACTGCCGGTGGCCCTGGTCATCGCCCCATACCTGGGAGTGGCACCCGAGGTTGTTCTTTTTGCCTCTCTGGTCGTCGCCGGCATGCCTTTCTTGCTGCTGGTGGGTGCGGCGCCCAATGCTATTGCCTATGACTCCAAGCAGTTTACCACGGGGGAGTTCTTTCTCTACGGCATTCCGGCCAGTGTTTTGCTCATGGTTCTGGTCGGCCTGGCTGCCCTGGTGATCTGGCCTTTGCTGGGCATGCCGGTGGTCCTACCGAAGTAACTAAAACAGGAGCAGTGGCTTCTTTATCACCAGAAACAGGTGGACGGCAGGCATGGCGAACATGATCAGAGGTCTGGTCCATGCAAGGTAAGAAAATAGTGGGCCCACACTACTACAGGACACTACAGAGAAACATGCTCTTGATCATGATTCTGGTGTCTTTTTCGCCCCTGCTTCTCATTGCCGGGATTATCCTCTACCAATTCCAACTATCCTACAAAGAAAAGGTGATTGCCCACCTGGAAGAGGTGGTGCAGAAACACAGGCAAAATATCGACGGTTTTCTGGCTGAAAAATTAGCCGGTATTTCAGTATCAGCACTCCTCTGAAAAACGAGGAGTGGCTGCTGGTCTACCAAAAGTCACTCTCGATCCGGGAAGAGCAGACTGATGGTTTGCCCAAAATAGTTCTGCCGGCATCAATTGACCAGACAAATGCAAAGGGCGTGGGCGGCATGTACTAATTTATTGGCTTTGCTACCCAGCCCAAACTGGCTGATGTCCTTGAAACCTTTGCGGCCAAGAACCAAAACACCGTAGTTGCCCTCTTCCAGTTCCGTAAGGATATCCCTTGCAATTCCTTTCTTTTGGGCTTGAAATTTGACGGTTATGTTTTGCTCGGGGATCCCCGCTTTGATAAGCTTTTCTTTGCCTTCATTCGCAATCTCTTTCGCTTTGTTTGCATACTCCTTCATCCACAGGGCCGTGATCTCCTGGCTCTCTTCCTCATTTAGAGGGGGTTCATATATCCAATATGATGATTGATAGACCTGGGGAGGTACGGGTGGTATCACGTGAAAGATCGTAAATCTGCTGTCTGTTAGATGAGAAAAATATCGGACTGCGTGCTCCATTACCCGGCGGCTAATGTCCGCGCCGACCGCAGTCACCAACACGTCATGGGAAAGAATACGTGGATCGACAACCCAGAGGACCCGGTCATCTGCCAGATTAGCAAGTTGGTAAGTGACTCCTCCCATCAGCTTCTGAGCCGGTGCCGCAGCTCCTGATCGGGCCAAGGCAATCGTTTCAAAGTCTTCCAGGGTGGCCAACTTGTAGATGGAACTGGCAGGGTCATTACACTTTTCGTCATAAATGGTCTCCACCCTATCAGGATCAAATCCGATTTCTGTCAAGACCTCTTTGGCTCGTTCCAGGACCTGTAGTTGTTCCAGACTCCAAAGTTTCTGATAATTTTCCATGACCTCAGGACTTAGCCGAGGCACTTTTGAGAATAGAGAAAATTCGGGGTCAGGAGCGCCATGGAATATTGTGATCTTTACATCTGCACTATGTCTCAGTAGGCCGCCTACCCCGGCTATGGCCTGCCTGGCAAATACGGAGTCATCAACGCCAAACAACACTTTTTGTTCCGCACTCATGGTTAATTCCCTCCAGATCTATGACCCTTCCCGCAGCGAGCTACAGGGAGTAATCAAGCTAAAAGCAACTGCTATGCCAGGACTCAGGTGAATATCGATCTGGCTAACTAATCCTAATAATAGAGATTATTTGGAACAATGGGCTCTTTATGAAAACAAGGTCAGAAAAATACCTGCCAATATTCTTTACAGTTTGTAAAGTTCATCACTGTCCCCCTCCAGGGTTACATTTGAATATCTATATTAATTCCAACTGGATATGTAGCACCAGTATCTGGCACAAATATTTCATTCTCTCTTATTGCAAAGAGTCAATGTATTGGTTCTTTCACAAGGACTGTCTGCGCCAGGAAGGCTCGAT
>CBFDBW010000068.1:0-9869 GCA_965603145.1 uncultured Syntrophobacterales bacterium | reverse complement strand
CCACAGGATTGCCGCCACAGGTGCTAGGGTGGTGATCGCCGGATGGAGCTCGAGCAATAAACCCATATAGCCAATGATCTGATTGGCCAAATAGAACCCGATTCCTACCATGGCCCCCACCGTTATACGCAATCCTATAGTTGTCCCCCTGGGAGGTCCGAATACAAATGGGAGCGCAAGCAAGACCATTGCACCCGTGGTCAGCGGCACAGCCAGCTTCTGCCATAAGGCCAGCACATAAGTATCGGCATTCTGCCCTCTCTGCCTCAGAGCCTGGTTGTATTGATAAAGATCTGACGGCGACAGGCTGTCTGGTGGGAGCTCCAATATATTAACCTGCTCCGTACTTAAGAACGATTCCAGAACCATGGTGGGAAGATTCTGTGTGGTGATCCTCTGTTCCTCGATGACTTTCTTCTGAATATCCTTGAGCACCCATCTCTTGTTATTGTGGATGTCCGCTTCGCGGGCGTGAATAAAGGCGCGCAGACCACCCTCTTTGTCTCCCTCATAGACGTCGAGGCCGGTTGCAATGCCTCCTGCAAGGGTCTTCCCGACATGGATGAAAGAATGGCCTTGGCGGGCCCAGAACCCATCTTTTGTAAGCAGGATTCCCGTATCTGAAATCGCCAGTGAACGGCTCAGCCGCGCGTGCTGCTCCATTGGCGGGGCGACATACTCCTCCAGGAGGCCCGTCGCCAACATGAGCAGGGCGCCAGTGGCGAGCACTGAGAAACAAATCCGCTGTACTGACAACCCAGAGGCCCGCATGACGATAAGTTCACCTTTGTCAGCCAGCATCCCCAAAGCAATAATGCTGCCTAACAGAGCAGCCATCGGCACCATATCAAGTACCCGCCTGGGAATCGTTAGGCCTATGTAGGCGAAAACATCCAACAGCTGGTAATTACCCTTGCCGATGTCATCCAGCTGCGCCACAAATTCCAAAAAGCTGAACAAGGAGACGAGTATGAAAATTACCAGCAAAAAGCTTTGGATGAAACGAACACCGATATAACGATCAAGTGTCTTCATACATGTCCTAGGTGACCAACTACCGGCTGCGCCACCGAGAAGCAAAGTTTGGCTGCAATAGCAGGATCAGTATCAGGCTGGCCAGCAAAACATTTACCCACCACATACCCGGCACTGATCCCACTACACCTTGGTCTACCCATTTTTTGGCCATCGCACTTGTGTTGTAGTAGACGGCATAGATCAACACTGCTGTTCCCATTCTGGCATATTTGCCCTGGCGTGGGGCCGTTCGACTCAAAGGCACGCCGAGCAGTGCCAAAAGGATTGTGGCCAGGGGTGTGGATAACCTCCACTGCAATTCTGCCACGTCCCTGGCCTTTTTGGAGCGTAACAGCCGCATGGTGGAAGCAGCTTTGCGCTTATACTCCACTGGTTTTATCTCCGGTGGTTCTAACGCCATTGTGGACTGTTTGAATTTCATAATGTGGCCTTGATCCCCAAGGCGAGAGAGTTCGTACAGATATCCGTCCAAAAATACCAGTATCTGCTTGCCGCTCTTCTTGTCTACATGTTGATAGACCTGCTTGGCATAGATAACCTGCACTCTGTCTCCAAGATCGCTGTGTACAAAGATCCGCTTTGCTCGATTGTTTTCATGGTCAATCTCTTCGGCAAAAACAACGCGATTCATTCGTCGAACTCGGTAGAAATTGCCTGCCTTCCATCGGCTTATATCCAATTCCGCTTTTGCATGTTCCTTGAGCCAGTAGCCTTTCTCGTATGCCCAGGGGCGGACGTACAAAGACAGACTTGCAACCAGAATCGCCAGGGGCAGGGATAGATAGAAGACGGCTCGCACCACCCGGGCTATACTCACACCGCAAGCGGACAGGGCTGTGATCTCGGAGTCTGTGTACATTCGGCCCAAAGCAACCACAACAGAGAAATACAAGGTGGTGGGCAGCAGCACCTCTAAACCGATGGCCACCTTGAGCAGGATCAGATATATGACCGTCTTCCCCGACAGCAGGCCGGCGGCGGCAGCAGCCAAGTAATCGGCTGCTTCATAGCTTGCAAAAATAACCACCAAGATAGTGCATATGACCACCAAGGGCTTGCTTATTTCACGTATTAGATAGCGGTCTATGATCATAGTACTTGTCTAATTTCGATTGGCCACAATAGATTCGACCAGCTTCCAGTCGCTGACGGTATCCACATCAACGGCAGCTTCGGGAAAAGGCATGACGATAGCTCCTGCCCTGAGTCCCAAGCGTTGCGAAATACGACCCAACCCTTCTTCAAGAGATGGCCGCTTCAGTAAATAGCGCAATAAGTTGAGCCAACCAAAACCAGCGATAACCCGCAATGTTTTTTTTCGCTGGCTTTCAACCTTACGCCAAAAATGAGCTGCACTCCGCGCCTCAGGTGTCAAGAAACCGAAGAGGTTACATGAGCAGTAGGAACCGTCTGCCAATTGAATAGCAGTCCTCTTTGTCTCCGGATATTGAGCCGTAACCAATTCATGCAGAGCCAGTCCTACCACTACGTCCTTATCGCTTTTGCGCGCCCCGGAGCAGAAATAATCCACCATCTCCGTAGTGAGTAGCGCATGGTCTGCTGTGGTCACTAAGACAGGGGTGCTAGCTGACAAAGTTTGCATAGCCTGGTAAGTGCTGGAACTTGGAGTTGCCTGGCTTTCCAGCCAACTAACCCTCCCTGAACCTATACGAACACAAAGTTCTTTCTCCTGATCTAAAGCAGGCTTGTCAGGCCCGCAAAGTACTACTCCTTCTATCTCCCGGGCTGCCTCAAGAGCATCGAGTACGCGAAGCACCATTGGCCTTCCCCCCACCGGAGTCAATGACTTGGAGCTGACGCCAGCGGCCCTGGCCACCGGATCCTCAGAACTGCGATCTCCGGCAAGAACCACCGCAGTGAAAGCTGTTGTCGGCCTACTCATACAGTTGTTTACTCCTAGAGTTCAATGGCTTTGCCGGCCCAAGAGGTTTAAGGCATAAGGCGTAAGGCATAAGGAGAAGATAGGTTTTCTTTTATTGTTTTTGCCCTGTGCCCTGTGCCTTAAGCCGTCCCCTCAGGGGGCAGCCCAAAGCCGTGTCCTTCCCCGCACAGCGGGATCTGCGAAGGGCCCGTATTCTTTACTGACCTTTATGGGTTTTTTCTACCCATTACCTTCTGCTTCGCTCCTGGTTATTAACTTACTAAGCCTTTACCGTAGATGCGGTAGCGTTTGTACACAACCCCTCCGATAGACTCGAGGATCTTTCGCATCCCCGCATTATCTTCGAGAATCCAGGACAATTCCAGTTTCTTGGCACCGTATTTGACTCCGAGCCGACGCACTCTCTCTACTACCATGAGAGCAAGGGCGGCGCCCAAAAAACTATTGTGATGACGTTTTCGTACACCCATGAGGGGGACACGGGCTGTTTGGGGGCGATTCACTTTCAGCCGCCACAGCAGCTTGAGCCAGCCGAAAGGGAGGAGCCTGCCGTTTAGATCTTGGATAGATTCATTCACATTTGGGACCCCTATGATCATGGCGTCCGGTGAACCGTCAACTTCAGCAATTTGAATGTACTCGGTATGCACTAGATGTTTCAAATTCTGGCCCAGATGTTTGAATTCCGCCTTGGTAAAAGGCACAAAGCCCCAATTTTCCGACCAGGCATCCTCAAAAATGTCCTGCAAGATTTCAAGCTCTTCGCTAAAATGTTCTCTCCTCAACGATCGGATGCGCACCCGTCTCCCTGCTCTCTTGATTACAGTCCTCATTGCTTTTGTTAGTTCGAAATCAACGTCAATACAGTAGGCCAGAAGGTCTTTCTCTTTTCTATAACCGTTCTCTTCTACCCTAGCACCGTAGTATGGACGGGCATGCCCCATCATCATCATGGGAGGAATGTCAAAACCTTCCACAAGCAAGCCGCATTCCTGGTTTATGGACAAGTTGAATGGGCCAAGAACGCGGCGCATACCCTGATCGCGCAGCCAGGTCTCAGCAGTATTCATCAAGGCCCGGAAAGTCTCGGCCTCATTCTCAGCTTCCAGTAACCCGAAAAAGCCGGTGGCGTCCTGATAACGTTCAAGATGGAGCTGATCCACCTGAGCACTAATACGGCCCACCGGTGTCGCACCACGGTAAGCGAGCCAGAACTTGCATTTTGCGTGCTCAAAAAAAGGATTACGGCTGGAAAGGTGCTGACGTCGTTCCATGAGCAACGGCGGTACCCAGGCCGGATCGTCCAGGTAAATCAACCAGGGTAAGCGGATAAACTGGCGCAATCCTCGCCGCCCTTCCACTGGTACGACCCGCAAAGGTCCCTCATTGGCCTGTTGTTGTCCCGAAAACCTCTGCAGTACCGACTTCATGGCGTAAAGATCCGATCAGCTAGGATAATAATGCGCCCGTAAGAAAGGAAACACGGCTGTCCGAGCAATATAACTGTTTTTTGTATTTGCCTCAACCACGCGGGTTTGTAGCCTCAGGGTGCGGATAGGGTGCGTTTGGGTGCAAGATCGTCAAGCTCATCCACCTGGGATTTATGCTCCCCTGGTAGCCAATGAGCATAAGCCTTGAGTGTAAATCCGGGGTCATGATGCCTTAGTTGGTCGCTGATGTCCACAATGTTGTCGCCTTTGGCCACTCTAAGCGTGGCGTAGGTATGGCGCAGATCGTGAAAGCGCACTCTACGCGGCGCCACTTTCTGCAAAGCACCATAGATTAAGTAATAACCTAGGCGCTTGCCCTTCTTATCAGTGAAAATGGTGCCATCTATGGCCGGCCCAATGGACTAATATGCAATCCAACTAACCGATCAGGATCTTGCATGTTTCTCATCATAACAGAAACTCTCCGACCCCTTTTAACTTGAGGCTTGACTGAGCGACCTATAGAGATTAATGTGCACGTACTAAGGGTCCAGTCATATTGAAAGGTCGGTTTCGCCCCAACCTTTGAAAGAGCAGATTTGTGACACTTCCGGTACTGAAAATAGGCGATTCCGTTGCTAAAATTCCCATAATCCAAGGTGGAATGGGCGTTGGAATTTCTCTATCAGGACTGGCATCAGCCGTTGCCGAGGAGGGCGGAATCGGGGTCATTGCCACTGCAGGGATCGGCATGAACGAGCCCGATGTCTATTCGAACCCCCTAAAGGCCAACATCCGGGCCTTGAAAAGAGAGATCAGGAAGGCCAGGGAGATGACCAAGGGTATCCTAGGCGTCAACGTTATGGTCGCATTGACGGACTTTGCAGACACGGTGACGACTTCAATTGAGGAGGGAATCGACATTATTTTCACTGGGGCTGGACTCTCCTTTAATCTACCCGGGTATCTCAAAAATCTGGCCACTACCAAACTGGTCCCCATCGTCTCTTCCCCAAGGGCAGCCAGGATAATCTGCAAGAAATGGCTAGCAAAGTTCGATTGTCTGCCGGACGCTTTTGTGGTGGAGGGGCCAATGGCCGGGGGACATCTTGGTTTTAAGCCTGAACAGCTGGACGATCCCGATTTCGCTTTGGAAAAGCTCGTTCCAGAAGTTATTGGAGCGGTTAAGCCTTTTGAGAGCAAGCACCAGGTGGATATTCCAGTAATTGCGGCGGGAGGGATTTACACCGGAGAGGACATCTGCAAGTTTTTGAAAATGGGTGCCGCAGCGGTGCAAATGGGAACTCGCTTTGTTGCTACCCATGAATGTGATGCGCATATGGCATTCAAACAGGCATATATTGAGGCTAAAGAGGAAGATTTGATGGTTATCGACAGCCCTCTGGGGCTTCCTGGTAGGGCTCTTCGCAATGAATTTCTTGAGGACGTGGGCCTAGGAAAGACAAAGCCTTTCAAGTGCCCTTATCACTGCCTAACCACATGTAATTATAAAGAGACCCCATATTGTATCGCCTTTGCTTTGATAAGCGCTAAGAAAGGCAATTTGAAACACGGTTTTGCATTTGCTGGTAAGAATGCATATAGAGTAAAAGAGGTCGTTTCAGTCAAAGATTTGATTAGATCTTTGCTGGATGAGTATGAACTAGCCTGCGCATAGCTTTTTTGGCCACAGTCCGCACTGGTTCCCTGGAAGTTTAGATAGCATACTCCACAAGCAGGGCACTAAGCACGCTTCGTTCTGCAACAGCTAGATGTTCCAACATGTGATTTGCGTGTACCCCTATCGGCGAGAGTTGGATCATGCGGGCTATTTCCCTCCACTAGGACTCGAGATAATCGCTACAGTCCTCCGTTCGTACTCGCGTGCGCTGGATATCGTAGATCTGCGCAAGGAGGCCGGTAGCATGCAAGACTTCTTGCGCCAGGATTCCGACATGGTCTGTTTCTCCGTCAATTGGGACCGCGAGGCCGGATTCGTGCGCCAAGAGATCCTTTCGGTTCCACCGGGAATCTAAGCCGTGCCGAGAACGGAACGGCGTCTCGGCCTCATCCCCATAGTGACAAAAATCCCATACTTTCCAGACTAACTGTATCTTTTCCGCAACACCAGCCCATCGAGTCCCTTTATTCCGTACCCTGGAATCGATTGGAAATAGTCCGGATTTTCATTGGCTGCTATAGATTTTTTATTTGAATTACGATCACATACAGCCACCAACAAAGTCTGAATGGTATTGATCTATGGATCTAGAACAATCGGGCACGCTTATTGCTTGGGTAGCTTTCTTCAAGAAAGATTTTTGATACACCTAAGTCAGCAAAGTGTTCGTAGCGCAGATGACTGCAAAGGGGTTAGCTCGAAGTTGGACACCGAATCTTGTTGATGATACATCGCTGCATACAGTACTGAGCGTTTTTCGGAGAGATAATTGATATGAACATGGAGGCTATCGAGGCAATGAAGGCTACACCAACCCGGAACAACCTGCCGTTACGGCTTGCAGATTTTTCCACTTTAGCAGAGGCGCTAGACTACGCGGCCCAGGGTGAGACCGGATTCAATTTCTACACCGGCACGGGTAAGCTACATAGTGTGCTGCCGTATGCGAAATTGCGGGAACAAGCGCAAACGCTGGCGCGCCGTCTCCACAGTTTAGGCTTAGAACGTGGCGCGCGGGTCGCCCTCGTCGCCGATACAACCCCGGATTTCCATATCTTCTTCTTTGCCTGCCAATACGCTGGACTGATACCCGTCCCTCTTACGGCCTCAATCCATTTAGGCGGTCACCAGGCCTACGTGGAGCAGTTGCGAAGATTACTGACCACCTGCCAGGCGGAAGTCGCCATGGCCCCAGCGGATTTTCTCCCCTTTCTCTCCGAGGCTGCGGAGGGACTGAACTTACGTTTTGCTGGCGGTCCTGAAGCCTTTGCCGAGTTACCGGAACAAGAAACTCAGCTACACCCGTCCCAGCCCAAGGAGATAGCTTACCTGCAGTATACTTCGGGAAGTACCCGGTTCCCCCGCGGAGTGGTCATCACCCAAGAGACAGTCTTGAGGAACCTGGCGGACATCGTCACGCACGGCGTCAAGATTCGACCTGGGGACCGCTGCGTTTCCTGGCTTCCCTACTATCATGATATGGGGCTTGTCGGGCTGGTGTTGGCCCCGCTGGCGTCCCAGTTAACCGTTGATTACCTGAGCACCCGAGATTTTGCCATGCGTCCCCGGGTATGGCTGAAGCTGATGACGGAAACTCGAGCTACCCTCTCTTTAAGCCCGCCTTTCGGTTATGAGTTGTGCGTGCGTCGTCTGCGGAAAGAAGAGTCAGATAAATTCGACCTCAGCGCCTGGCGCGTGGCCGGTGTCGGTGCGGAAACCATTCGACCCGAACCTTTGGCCCAGTTCGCCGAAATGCTTGCACCAAGCAATTTTGACAAGAATGCTTTTCTCGCTTGCTACGGTATGGCGGAATGCTCCCTGGCAGTGAGCCTTGCACCTCTTGCCCAGGGGCTGGAGGTGGACTGCGTGGATGGGGAGCATCTTGCTGAACACCAAGAGGCGCTGCCTGTGAACGGCGGGAACGGCAAGTCTGCTGTTCGATCCAACCATTTTGTCAATTGCGGAGTGCCGTTGCCGGATTATGAAGTTGAGATTCGAGGCAAACACGGACGAGCTCTGGCAGAACGGCGCTGCGGGACTCTTTTCGTTCGGGGACCAAGCGTAATGTCCGGCTATTTTGGCGACCCGGAAGCAACTCAACAGGTTCTGTCGCCAGATGGATGGCTCGACACCGGAGATCTCGGCTACCGGATTGGGAACTCCTTTGTTGTTACTGGACGCGAGAAGGATTTAATCATTCTTAATGGCCGAAATATCTGGCCACAGGATCTCGAGTACCTGGCTGAGCAGCAGACCGAAGTAAGGACAGGAGATGCCTCGGCTTTCTCGGTTCCTGGGCCGGATGGCGAAGAAAAGGCCGTTTTAGTGATCCAGTGCCGCGTCTCAGATGTAGTGAAACGTGCCAGCCTGATGGAACGGCTTCATGGCCTAGTTCGCGAGGAATTGGGCATCGACTGTTTTATCGAGTTGGTACCTTCTCACACACTGCCCAGAACTTCCTCCGGAAAGTTGTCTCGCTCCGCGGCACGACAGGATTTTCTGAAACGGGTTAACTGGGCACAATTGCGGCAACCCCAAACATTGGATTTTGCCCGGGCTCTTGGCGAGAGAGCCGTATAGTTCCAAGTTTTCACAGAGAGCGGCAAGACTCGCCAAGAAAAGGCGCAACCTTGGCCGGCCATGGGAGGTTTCGTCAAGACAGGGTGCGGGTTAAACGCATAGCGACCTGAATGATTTCGCTGGTTGACGTAAGTTTTGAAATTTTCAGGCTAGCGCCTGCTGGAACAGCTCAATGTCGCGCACGATAGCCCTGACGGGGGCGACGGGATTCATCGGCGGCGTCCTAGCGCGGCGGCTTGAAACCATTGGCTGGCAGATCCGAGCGCTGATCCGTCCCGCATCGTTCGGTGCACGTTACGCCGGAACTGCCACCCAGTGGATAGAAGGTGACCTTGAGGATCTTGACAGCCTGCGCCGCCTGGTAAGCGGTGTTTATGCCGTAGTACACTGCGCGGGTGCCGTGCGGGGTGCTTCGCAGGCGCAGTTTGATGGCGTGAATGTAGATGGCGTGGCGAGACTGGTGCAAGCAGCGAGAGAGCAGCACCGGGTGCCACGTTTTTTATTGATATCTTCTCTGGCGGCACGGGAGCCGCACTTATCTCCTTACGCTGCCAGTAAGCGGCAAGGTGAGAACACGCTCGCCGCGACTGCTGGTGATATGAATTGGTCAGTGCTGCGGCCGCCCGCTGTCTACGGACCTGGAGACAAGGAACTGCTTCCCCTTTTTCGCTGGATCGGGCGAGGTATCGCTCCGATTCTCGGCTCCCGTAGTGCACGGTTTTCTTTACTATACGTGGAAGATCTGGCAGAATCCGTGGTCCAATGGCTGAATTCTGATACCAATGAGCGGCGCGCTTTTGAATTGCACGATGGGCACCCAGACGGTTATGCTTGGCATGATGTGGTTGATACTGTCGCTCGGCTCTATGACAGGCACGTGTTTCGCATACAAGTGCCAGTGGTCATACTCCGATTGTTGGCCGGTCTGAACCTTGGAGCGGCGCAAATATTCGGATATGCGCCGATGCTCACGCCCGGGAAGGTCCGCGAGCTCAACCACTCCAACTGGGTGTGTGATAATGACGCCCTGACCCGCGAGACGGGCTGGGCGCCGCGAGTTTCGCTCGCCGAGGGGTTGCAGCGCACTCTGAAACTGGGCGACTGATGCCGTGAGGGTTCCCACAACCCGAGAAAATGAGTAAACCCTAATGTTGCATACCCAAACCGGTAAAAATCGCTGCACTCGCGTGATAGCGCGCCATCTGAGAGCGTGCTCGCCTCGGACAGGATCTCACGT
>CBFDBW010000067.1:0-9980 GCA_965603145.1 uncultured Syntrophobacterales bacterium | reverse complement strand
TACATCGCTGATAGCTTTGAAACTGAGAGGTATAAGATGAGCATTTTGGTTGATGAGAACACACGTTTACTAGTTCAAGGGATCACTGGCAAAGAGGGGCAGTTTCACACCCGTCAGTGTGTTGAATACGGCACCAAAGTGGTTGCCGGGGTAACCCCCGGCAAGGGTGGCCAGGACATGGATGGCATTCCGGTGTTCAACTCGGTAGAACAGGCAATTAAGGAGACCGGTGCCAACACCGCCATGATTTTCGTGCCGCCGGGGTTTGCAGCCGATGCCATTATGGAAGCTGCTTCTGCGGGAATTGAAGTCATTGTAGCCATTACAGAAGGTATCCCGGTGCTGGATATGATGAAGGCTTATCACTTTGTCCAAAACACCGGGTCGCACCTGATTGGCCCCAACTGTCCTGGAATAATCTCACCAGGGAAGTGTAAAGTAGGAATCATGCCAGGACCCATTCATATGGAAGGATCAATAGGGGTGGTCTAGCGCAGCGGCACCCTGACTTACGAGGTGGTGGACCAGCTGACTAAGAACGGTGTGGGTCAAAGCACGTGCATGGGCATTGGTGGGGATCCCATCATCGGCACGAACTTCATCGATGCCCTGAGGCTGTTCGAGGCGGATTCCGGGACCAATGGCATCGTAATGGTCGGAGAGATCGGCGGATCTGCTGAAGAGGATGCGGCTGAATTTATCGTGCAGGAAGTCAGTAAACCGGTCTTTGGTTTTGTAGCCGGGCTCACAGCACCTGCCGGTCGGCGCATGGGCCATGCCGGAGCAATCATTAGTGGCTCGAGCGGCACAGCCCAGGCCAAGATCGAGGCCATGGAGAAGGCCGGCATTACTGTAGTCAGAAATTTAGGTGAGCTAGGAAGAACGACTGCAGAAGTTATTGGTATGTAGATCCTGTGGTGCCAAAGTAGTCAAAGAAGACCTATCTTATATAGTCAGGTATTTTTCGCGACTGTGAAGTCAATCATTCTCGGTTCCCAGCCTCTGTTTGGGAAAGGCAAGTCCCTGTAGCCCTCGCCATTTCGAAGATACCTCTCGTGACCACTTGTAGGAAATCGAGTATACTAGATGCGAAAGTGTCTAACTAATGAGGGCCTAGGGCATGCCACGGGATGCCGACGCGGGGTAATGTCGGCTTAACCTTATTCGTACGTGGTGTAACTGCTTCAAACTAGGAGTATCACCATGAATGTTGCCATCGTAGGCGGCGGTAGTAGGTGTCGCACGCTTCTGGAGTTTATTGAAAAGCACTCTTTTAGAGAGATATCTGTAAAAGTAATAGCAGTGGCAGACGAAAGAGAGGATGCTCCAGGTCTTGTCTTGGCAAGAGAAAAGGGCTTTTTTGTTACAAGTGATTATAACGATCTTTTTGATCGAGACGATGTTGACCTCATAATAGAACTTACAGGTAATCAAGAAATTTACTACGATATTTTGCTCAAGAAAAAAAGATCTGTTCGGGCAATAGATCGAAAGACTGCGAGACTATTTTGGGAGTTTATTCTTTTTTCCAGGGTTGAACGAGATTCTAAACAAGAGATTACAGAAATAATGGCCGCTTATGACGTCACACTATCTATCTATAACTCCATAATTAACGAGTTAATTCAGGATGATGTTATGGTTATTACTTCTAATTATGGTGTCATAGATATAAATAACCCCCTGTTGAAAAAATTGGGCCTTAAACGTGAGGAAGCCATCGGCCGACTCTGTTACGAAATTACCCACAACCGAAACCAGCCATGTTCAGGCGAAGAACATCCCTGTCCACTTCAGGAAGTCCTTAAAAGTGGAAAACCATTTCAGGCATCTCAGGTTCGTTTGGAGAAAGGTGACAAAAAGCTCTTTTTCTCAATTTCCTGCTATCCTCTGATTAGACATGGTGAAGTGATCGGCATGATAGAAATGGCGAGTGACATTACAAAGGACATCGATGATTATCAGTCAAGGATGTTCAGATTTCAGAAGCTCTTGATGCAACAAGACAAAATGGCTTCCATTGGCCGCTTGGCCGCGGGGGTCGCTCATGAAATAAACAATCCGCTGACAACGATTTTGACCAGCGCCATGTTGATCCAGGAAGAAACGGACTCCGATGATACGAATTACCAGGAGTTGGGAATCATAGCCAACGAAGCTTTGCGCTGCCGTAAGATCGTTAGTAGCTTACTCGATTTTGCCCGTCAGACGACACCGAACAAAGAAAAACATGATCTTAATGACGTTATCATGGAATCTGTAATGCTGACGAGAAAACAAGCGGCGTTCACTGATGTCATTGTAGAGCAAGACCTTTCGAAGGATCTACCACCAATCAACGTGGATAAGGATCAGATTGAACAAGCCCTGATTAACTTGACCCTCAACGCAATAGAAGCGACTAATCCTGGGGGTAAGATCACCATTAGTAGCAGATTTAGTTCCGAAACTGATGTGGTTGAGATAATTGTCAGCGATACAGGGAAAGGTATCTCAGGAGAAGATCTGGATAGGATCTTTGACCCCTTTTTCACCACCAGGGAAAGTGGAACCGGCCTGGGACTGGCCATCACGCACGGCATCATCGAACAGCATGGTGGTACCATAGAGGTGGAGAGCAAAATAGACCAAGGCACGAGTTTCATGATCAGATTGCCTCTCAAAAATGGAGACAACAATGACCATTGATCGTAGCCCTCGTATCTTGGTCATAGATGATGAGCTCTCCATCTGTCAGAACTGTATAAAGATATTATCTAAGATTGACTGTGAAGTTGCATATGCCTTAAACGGCTACGATGCCCTAAAGATGATGGAGGTTGCACCGTTTGATGTAATCATCACTGACTTGAAGATGAGTAGTTTAGGAGGCATGGAAGTTCTGAGCAAGGTGAAAGCGGCGTACCCCGACACCATGGTTATCGTGATCACCGGTTACGCCAGCGTCTCTTCGGCGGTAGAGGTGATGAAAATGGGGGCGTTTGACTACCTGCCGAAACCGTTCACCCCAGAGGAACTCCGCGGTGTTGTGCGCCAAGCAGTGGCTGAAAGAGCCATCCAACTCCAAAACCGAAGATTTAAGCAACAACAGGGAGATTTGCGAGCATTTTCTCACCAACTCATTGGTGACAGTCCAAAGATAGAAAAAGTGATCGAGATGGTGAGAAAAGTTGCTCCTACAGATTCAACGGTTCTTATCTCGGGCGAAAGTGGCACAGGAAAGGAGTTGATTGCCAGGGCAATACATGCCAACAGCAAAAGGGGAAACAAGTCTTTTTTTGCTGTAGACTGCGGGACCATTTCAGCTACCTTGCTTGAGAGCGAACTATTTGGACACAGCAAAGGTGCTTTTACTGGGGCGCATCGAGACAAACCCGGTATGTTTGAAGTGGCGAATGGGGGGACCGTTTTTTTAGATGAGATAGGCAATATCACTGTGGAAGTACAGGCCAAACTTCTTCGCTTCTTGGAAGGCCGCGAATTTTTGCCTCTCGGCAGCACCAGCGCGCAAACGGTTGACGTTCGACTTATCCTTGCCACCAATCAGGATCTCAAGGAAATGGTTTCCGAGGGCTCTTTCAGAGAAGATTTCTATTACAGAATTTTTGTGTACCCCATTGCCATGCCGCCATTAAGAGAAAGAAAAGAGGATATTTTGCCCATCGCATATCATTTCCTGGAGCAGTTCAACCGTAGTTTAGGAAAGGAGATCGAAGGCTTTGACAGCAATGCCGTGACTAAGTTGACCCAATATGACTGGCCAGGAAATGTGAGGCAGTTGAGAAATGCCATTGAGAGAGCGGTCATTCTTTGTGACAAGGAGCTAATAAGCTTGAAGGAGCTTCCATTCACAGATGAGGTCGAGCAACTGATTGAGCGCGTTCCATCGACCAATAAAGAACTCAAGAGCATTAAGAAGGAGATCAGACAGAAGGCGGTTGGGGAGGTTGAGAAGAATTTCGTTCTCAATGCCCTGGCTTTGAATAACTGGAACGTGACACAGGCCGCCAAAAAAGTCGGTCTCCAGCGAACGAATTTCCAGAATCTCATGAAAAAGCACGGTATTAAACTTCAGCAAAGTGTTAAGTCGAGAAGAAAGAAAGACTCAGAAATGGACTGACCGACCCCACCCCAAGAGGACGCATCCCCATTCTCAATTCTCCCACCAATTGATCGTTCCACGGCCTAGCCCGGATATTTCATCACGCCCCGGCGTGACTGCGACCGCATACTGACGTCATTCCCGCGAAAGCGGGAATCCAGAGAATAGGAAACTATTTGCTGCCAGATCATTAACGATGACCATCATATAGGTGGCACTGTAAGCATCTGACCCTAAAGGTCACGTTCGAAAAAAGTATATACCCTGTATTTTTTTTATATACACCAGAAGATCCTGCATCGGTTCACCATGGTGCAGGGTGAGATTCTAGCTATAAAAAGTTTTATTTCATAAGTATTACAGAACTTTAGTAGGTATTTGATCTCTTGGAGGTTAACCCAACTTAGGGTTATGCTTCACAAGAATAAGTGTATATTTTATTTATACATATGCTCCATGATGGGGCTTGTCTATATGACTCTTTAGTTAGTTATTTTGTATGGTTATATGGTTTGAACGATTTTGGCACATACCCTGCTAAGGCAAAGAGTAGGTTTGCTGAGTGCTAGGAGTAAAAGTTTTGAGTGGGGTTATAAGTCAATAAAGTAATATAAGATTTCATTAAGGGGGAGACGATGGAAACAAAAGCCAAAATTCTTGTGGTCGACGATGAGGAGAAAATCTGTCGAAATGTGGAAAAGATCCTAGCCAAAGAGGATTATGATGTTAGTTATGCTTTGAGTGCGGATGAAGCCCTGGAGAAAATGGCCAAGGAATCGTATTCGCTTTTGATTTCGGACATAGTCATGCCAGGAATGAATGGCCTTGAATTTCTGAAACTGGTTAAGAATCAATGGCCCCTCACCAAAGTTGTAATGTTTACTGCCTATGCATCAATCGACACAGCCATGAAAGCGGTGCGGCTCGGCGCTCTGGACTACATCCCTAAACCGTTCACTCCAGATGAGTTGAGACTGCCGGTGAAGCTGGCTCTAACAGGGGAATTGACTGAGGCTTCTACTACGGAACAAGAGAGAGAGGCTATGAATATCATAGATATTGATAGCCCTTTTGACAGAGATGATGTGGCAAAATCTACAGATGAAGAGTACGCGGACCATGTCAGCCGTTCGGATATCCCGGTTGTTGGGGCTCCAAGGCCGGAACTTTTGGAAAACTACTGCGAAATGGGGGCAAGGCTCTGCGAGATTTACGAGAAGGTAGGAGGTACCTGCAAAGGGGGGATGAAGACCGGGAAATGCCCCCAGATAGAGGCAGAGAAGAAAAAGGCAGCTAGGAAGAAACAAAGGTTTGATTCCGAGAAACTCATAGGCATCGATATGCCCTTCGATTACGAGGAAGTGGGCGCGATAACCGGTCCAGAATATGTTCAGTACGTCGACCGTGATGGCTATGCCTTCTTACCCTATGATCAACTTAAGCAAAACGCTGCCCGATTTCTGGCAAAAGAGACCGAGCCCGAACCAATTTCCAGTGAAGACCTAGAAACAGCCGCTCGGCATGAAGTACTGATTATAGAAGATGAAGTGGCTGTTAACAATAATATCAGAAAGATCCTTTACAGAAGGGGTTATCAAGTAGACCAGGCCTTCACCAAAGAAGAGGCACTCCGAAAGACTGAACAGATAGCGTACAAAATTGTTTTGTTAGACTTAAAAATCCCCGGGGTCAGTGGCTTGGAGCTTCTGCGGGCAATTCGTGAGAAGAGACCGGAAAGCATGGTGATTATCATTACCGGCTACGCCAGTATAGAAACCGCAAAAGAAACGGCTCGATTGGGAGCTGTCGCCTACCTGCCCAAGCCTTTTACTCCGAATGAAATTCGTGAGGTAACGGAAAGCGCTGTTCAGCTTGCAGCTTAAGAAACAAGCATAAATCTCCCGGCGTTATAAACCGCCGGGAGATTTTTTTGTCCTACCACTAGTTTGCAAATATCCCATCTCCCTGCTACCATTGAAAATGCTCCAGCGAGCGCATTCCCCGTAGCTTGTCGTAGCGAAGCGGAGATCCCGCTTTAGTCCCGCTAAAGCGGGACAGGGAGCTTCAACTTCCTTGAAATATGACAAAATATGTTGAGGCGGTTGCCAGTGAACCTCTACCTTGTAGGTTATCGCTGTACGGGCAAGACCAGCGTGGGTCGACTGCTCTCCACTGCTCTAGGCTGGAACTTTGTTGATATGGACCATGAATTGGTGGCAGAGGCGGGGACGGCGATCGAGGATATTGTCGACAGCCGGGGCTGGAAGTATTTCAGAGAGCTCGAAGGCCAGTTGCTTCAAAGACTCAGTCAGTCCACCAAGCAGGTGATCTCCACAGGCGGTGGCGTGGTAACAGTGCCCGAGAATATAGCCATGATGCGTGGCAGCGGGAAAGTAGTTTGGCTTCATGCCAGCCCGGCTATCATTGCCGAACGGATGGAAGCGGACAGAAACACCGCCGGCCAACGGCCCCCTCTCCATGGGAACGACTCTGTCGTTGAGATCGAGGAGGTTCTGGCAGAAAGACTGCCCCTCTATGATGAGGCCATGCATCTGCAAGTGGAAACAGATGACCTGTCTCTGGAGGAAGTGACCGAGGCCATTGTTAGGTGGCTTGAAAGTCAATTAGAAGCTGACAGTTAGCAGAAGGCAGCAGGCAGAGCAGGGCGACAGGGGGACCCGGTGACGCGGAGACACGGCGACGCGCCGTAATCAATTAGTAATGACCAGCGGCCAATGACGCTATGCGCTTAGCGCTCTGCGAAAAGAGGAGACTAAACTATGCCAGGAAATACTTTTGGTACCATGTTGCGCGTCACCACCTGGGGTGAATCCCATGGACCGGCCCTGGGTGCTGTGGTTGACGGCTGTCCGCCAGGCTTGACTCTCACCGCAGAGGACATAAACCAAGAATTAACCTGGCGACGAGCTCGCGATAGTCGTGTCTCCACTTCTCGCCGTGAACCGGATCAAGTAGAAGTCTTGTCAGGTGTTTTTGAGGCTCGCACCACCGGCACTCCCATAAGTCTCGTGATCTACAACCGAGATGTGGACAGCAGCGCTTACGATGATCTCAAGAATGTCTTTCGACCGGGCCACGCTGACTACAGCTACTGGCACAAATATGGAATTCGAGAGCGGCGTGGAGGTGGCCGGGCCTCGGGACGGGAGACGGTGGCTCGAGTAGCTGCCGGCGCTGTGGCGAAAAAGGTCCTGGATCACCATGGGATTACCGTGTTGGGTTACACTTTGACCTTGGGTGGCGTTCGTGCTCAAAACTTGGATTTTGGTGAGATCTTTAAAAACCCTCTTTTCTGTCCAGATCCCGAAGCAGTCCCACGAATGATTCAGCGTTTGCAAGAGATCAAAGAGGCCGGAGATTCGGCCGGCGGGGTAGTAGAGGTCCGGGCTCAAGGATGTCCGGCCGGCCTCGGCGAACCGGTTTTTGCCAAACTGGATGCAGCCCTTGCTGGAGCTCTGATGGGGATTGGCGCGGTGAAAGGTGTAGAGATCGGCAGCGGTTTTGCAGCAGCAGGAATGCTCGGCTCAGAGAACAACGATCCCTTGAGTCCAGGAGGGTTTCTTTCCAATAACTCCGGCGGTATTTTGGGAGGAATTTCCAACGGAGACGAGATTGTGGCTCGCGTGGCGGTGAAACCCATTCCCTCCATTGAGAAGGAGCAGGAGACCATCACGGAGGACGGTGAGTCCATAACCCTCTCGGTCAAGGGAAGACACGACGTCTCGGCCATCCCCCGTATCGTGCCCGTTTGCACCGCCATGGTGCGGTTGGTTCTGGCGGATATGTTGCTACAACAGAAAGCGATAAGGTAGGTATGAATACGAACTAAGGACCAGGCGAGAAGGAGAGGGTATAAAACAAATGGCGTAAGGCTTAAGGCGCAGGGCTCAAGGATTGAAATTGATCAATTCTATACCTTGCGCCACATGGTTTTCGGTTCGTGACTCCTGCCGATTACCTCTTACTGTCGGCTACGTAGTTAGCTTTAATTTCTCAAACAGCCCATCTGCGTACTCCAGAATATAGTCGCGCTGGTTTTTATTAGCATACTGAATGCACCCACAGCGGAGGCGAGCTCGGGTGCGAATTAACATTTCGAAGCTCACGGACTGGCGGTCCAGATTGACAGCGAAATAGTACGGCTGACAGTCCGTGTGTTCTAACTGCAGCTCTCCATGAAGCGATTCAGGCACGAGGACCCAGTAAATCCCTGGTAGATCGCCAGCCTCTGAATTGCCGTTGAAATAATCTTCCAGCTTTAGAAAATCCCCTTCTCGCAATTGGTCAATCGCGTATTGTTTCATAGCTACAGCTCGATATCTTTAATTCGTTTTGGTATGTCAAAGCGGAAGGTCGACAACCGAACATCCATCCCGGCACCATAACCCGCCTATACCCAAATGTAAAACCGTTTTTGCTGGATTTCCGGGAAACCTTTCGCTAGAATGCTCAGAAGGATGTACTGTGCGGGAACTAGTCTTAGTACACGATCACAGGTTCTGCTTCAGGGACGATCGAGTCGCCGAATCGAGCGTTTGAATTTGGCTTGGCAGGCGCTGCTTTAATAGTCATACCATAATCCAAACAATACAAGCAGTGCATTGATAGATTGCCGGCAGTGAAAGTGTGCCTAACGCTATGAGTATGGGAAGCTAAAAGACAGTGGGAGATCAAATCCTTGACCCAGGGAGGCGTTATGGCAGATTGTTGGATCAAGTGCAGGTGAACGCACCTTACCGGCAACTTGTAGACCGATACCTAGAGTCATTTCTTCATTACGGCATAAACCCGGAGATAGGCTTTGATGCTCTTGCCCTGGAAACATTCAGCGAGGAGGGCATGGAAGAAGTGGCCCGCCTCATTGCAGATTGCGGCAGAACCACTACTTTCCACGGACCATTTATGGACCTTGCTCCCGGGGGCATAGATGGACGCATAAGGAAAGTCACCGCCCGGCGGCTGCAACGGACCATGGAACTGGTTCCCCTTTTCCGCCCGCTAAGCATAGTATTTCATGCGGGCTATGACGAACGTCGTTATCACGCGCACCGTGCAGAGTGGTTGTCCGGAAGCTTGGCCACCTGGGAACCTCTCATTCAGCAGGCCGAAGAGATGGGGGTGGTGATCCACCTTGAAAACGTTTATGAGCAAACGCCGGAGATGATCCTTACCCTCATAGAAGAGATGTCCTCAGAAAATCTCGGTTTCTGTCTGGATATGGGTCATATGAACGTTTTTGGGGAAGTTGCTTTAGCGGAATGGCTTGACGCTTTAGGACCCCATCTCAAAGAGGTTCACCTTCATGACAACAACGGCCATATCGACAGCCACGGTCCCATCGGCAGCGGCACAGCACCCTTTAGGGAGCTATTTCAATACTTGCACGATCAAGAAAAGAGACCCTTGGTTACTCTCGAGCCGCATGAAGAGGCGACGCTCTGGACGAGCCTGGAAAACCTGGAGAAGCTCTGGCCTTGGCAGGAGTAGGGCCCGGCAAAGCGTTGACCGGCATAGGAGATGGCTAAGCAACTCAGAAGATAGGAGGGACGTGCTTATAAGAATTGGCGAACGGACAAAGTTTTCACGATCCACCGTAGATTTGTGGTTGAATGAGGCAACAAACCAGTGAGAATCCGAAAGGGCAAGCCGTGGAAGCACTAGAGGAAAGTTCGATGAAGACGCTGGTGGAATACATTGTCAAAGCCCTGGTTGACGATCCTGATCAAATCATGATAGCCGAGAGAATTGGCCGCAACACCACAATTATTGAGCTGGCGGTTGCCAAGGAAGACATTGGTAAAGTTATCGGCAAAGAGGGACGCACCATTAACGCCATCCGCACCATAGTCAATGCTGC
>CBFDBW010000066.1:0-10010 GCA_965603145.1 uncultured Syntrophobacterales bacterium | reverse complement strand
ACACTGAAACCTCCATGCGTCCTGACACCTAAAACCGTGCGCACCTAATATAGCAAACGGGAAAAGGAATCACTACTGGAGTCTAGTCTTTGCGGGCGGAGGTCGACCTTGACGCAAAAAGTATAATTTGGTACACATCACTACCTCTCATTTTCAAACTCTTCAGTGGGTGGTACAGTGAAATAAAGTCGGGTTCGCGGCGCCTTACATACATACAAATGTTGCCGAGCCAATAGAAGTTTGCTGCTATGAGATTCAAAGACAAGATTGTTCTCATTACTGGTGGAATTCGCGGCATTGGTGCTGCCATCAGCAAAAGTTTCCTTCAAGAAGGTGCCCATGTTGTGGTAACCTATTCCCAGGATCAAGATCAGGCGCGAAGATTTCAAAAAGAACTAGGGCCTGGTGGTTCGAACACGACCGTTCACCAGGCGGATGCGTCTGACTTCGACGCCATGAAGGCTCTGTTTGACAATACCCTTGAAAAATTCGGGCGTCTGGATATTCTGGTTAACAACGCCGGAATACGACGCGACAACCTGGTAATGTTCATGTCAGAGTCAGAGTGGCATGATGTGCTGCGGGTCAATCTCCAGGGCACCTTTGTGTGCTGTAAACTGGCATTGAAACCTATGATTGGCCAAAGATGGGGACGGATGATCAACATAGTATCCCCGAGCGGCATAATGGGACGTCAAGGCCAGGCCAACTATGCCGCCGCCAAGGGAGGCGTAGCCAGCTTCACCAAGTCTTTGGCGAGAGAGGTGGCGAAAATCGGTATCACTGTTAATGCCGTCTCCCCTGGTGTCATTGAAACCGATATGACACGGTCCTTGCCCGAACAGACTTTGGCTGAGCTGAAGCAGTCAATCCCCATGGGCCATTTCGGGCGACCGGAAGATGTAAGCGGGGCCGTTCTGTTTTTGGCATCCGAGGGAGCCTACTACATTACCGGTCAAGTAGTAAGAGTGGATGGAGGTCTGACCTGAGGGACTGTTTGGACCAAAACTTGCAATTCCAGGCCGCATGACACACTTCTGACGCAGGAGGAGCTGCCATTGCAAACGTTCTTGAGCGAGCAAAAAGATCTGGTTGAAACTCTTAAAGAGCTCATCATCCGTACTTTACGCCTTGAAGATGTTAGTCCTGAGGACGTCGTAGCTTCGGAACCACTGTTTGGCGAAGGGCTTGGGCTTGATTCCATTGATGCTTTGGAATTAGTGGTTGCCATCGAGAGGGAATATCAGGTCGAGATCCCGGATGCGGAGGTGGGGAGACGAGCCTTTGCTTCCATCAACGCACTAGCAGATTTTGTCCTGGAAAAGGGGGCAGGGCAGCAGGCTTCCGATGCAGTGGGTTGAGACCACGACAACAGTCAGATTCAACGAGGTAGATCAGTGGGGTATAACCTGGTACGGTCACTACTTTGCCTGGTTTGAACTGGCTCGCATGAAGGTGCTGGAGCAATTTTCCCTCCTGCCCGAAGATTTCACCGGACTGGGATTCATCGCCCCAGTTGTGAGTGCACATTGCGAATTCAAGAAACCCGCCCGGACCAATGACACCATAAGGATTCGAGCACACCTCCTGAAGCCACAGACGGCATCTCTGACATTTCGCTTCGAAATTTTGCTGAAGAATGATGGGTCCTTACTCGCGCAGGGCGAAACGGTTCAGGTCCTACAGCGACTCGATGGCACTATGATATATAAACTCAGTGGTACCCTCGAGGAGCGGGTAGAGTCTATGATCCGACACTTCTGGCCAGATTCATGAAGGCATAGAAAAAGAGATGCCGTTTTCAGACTTGCAAGTTCAGGACTTACTGCCTCACAGACATCCCTTTCTGTTCGTCGACAAAGTACTCTCGCTACAGCCTGACCACCGGGTAGAAGGCACATTCCGTGTCAAAGATGACCACCCTTTTATCAACCGCACTGGCGCGGTTCCGGTGTTTCCAGCAAGTTTGGTGGTGGAAGCTCTGGGGCAAATTGCAGCGATCTGTATCCGTTATCCTCAAGGGGAAACATCGCCACAATTGCGTCCCCGAGGATTTTTGGCCCGCATTGATCAATGTTCATTCGAACACCCGGTCCATGTTGGGGAAGCTTTGCTTTTGACCGCCAGCCTGGTCAAGCACTTTGCAACCCTTTATAAATTTGAGGCAATGGGGTCTGTTGATGATAAGATAGTGGTGAAAGCTGCCTTGACCCTCTACCTGGAGTTCTAGGATATGGCGGACCCCAGCGGCGCGTCACCCCAAAGATTTTGTGGGCTGATTCCTGCTTACAATGTTGCTCGTACAATCCCCCAGGTGGTGCAGCAGACGCGGCAACACTTGTCCATGGTCCTGGTAGTCGATGACGGGTCTCAGGATGCAACTGCACATGTGGCCAGGGAAAGTGGCGCCACGGTCCTTAGTATTCCCAAGAACCAGGGAAAAGGGTGGGCTCTACGATGTGGGTTCAAAGACTTACTCAAGGAACCATGGGAGGGCATCATTACCCTGGACGGGGACTTGCAGCACGACCCGGCCGAGATCCCCAAGCTCATCGAGGAGTACGACAAGACCAAACCTGACATCGTTATCGGCTCTAGGATGGTGGAGGCAGAGAAGATACCTGGGATTCGTTATTGGACCAACAGAGTCGGAGTCTTCTGCATATCGTGGGCGGCTGGACAACCCCTGGCGGACACCCAGAGTGGCTTCAGGCTCTATTGCAGAGAGGTGCTTGAATCGATTCCACTCTGGACCAGCCGGTACGATACCGAGACAGAAATCTTGATCAAGGCTGGCATGCGTGGAATGAAGATTACCTGTGTGCCGATAAAGACTATTTATTATGAGGATGAACTCCACCATTCTTCTTTCAGACCATTCCCGGACACGTTTCTTATCTGCATGGTATTTTTAAAAAGCCTTTTTTGGCGAAGAGGACGGTATTTAAGAGATTTTAAGATATGAGATCTGGAGTACTTAAAATTTCAGATTTCAGATTTCGGATTGCGGATTTCAAATTGGTGCAGAATAAGGCTGTTCACAAACAGGTTATTGCAGAAGTTCAGAAGTGCAATCAATCGTCATACCGGACGAGGCGAAGTCCCGCCTAGGCGGGGTATCCAGTAGCCGGCTGTTTTCTCTGGATTCCGGATAATCGCTGCGCGCCTTCCGGAATGACGGGATCAGTGCTTGAATCTACAATCTCAAGTCTGCAATCGTATGGTGGTAGATGAGTGGTTCGGATGTAATAGTTACCGGAATGGGTATCGTCTGTGCGATCGGGGAGGACAAGGACTCATTCTGGCATGCTCTCAGTAAGGCTCAATGTGGGATCGGCACGGTCGACCTTTTTGATGTTTCAGGCTACCGTAGTTGTATAGGTGGACAAGTAAAGAACGTTGATTTTTTCTCCAGGCTCTCTGCCCGGGAATGTCGTCGGCTGGGTCGCTGTGGTATGCTGGGTCTTTGGGCTGTCCAGGAAGCTTTGGCAGAAGCAAAAATAATGGAGCAAGACCTTCCTCCAGAGCGCATTGCTGTTGTTATGGGTGCGGGTGCGGGCGGAGTTCTTGAGGCAGAGCGATACCGGCGTCAACTCTATGAGGGAGAGTTGCGTCTGCGGCCCTCGCTGCTTATGCCTTTTCCAGCCTGCAACCTTACGGATGCAATTGCTAATTTCTACGGTTTCCGCGGACCTCGATCCACCATTGCCACAGCTTGTTCTTCCAGTGCTACCGCTATCGGCTATGGCGCAGATCTCATTCGTTCAGGTAAGGTAGACGTGGTAATTGCCGGGGGTGCTGAGTCTCTTTCGGAGCTGACCTTTTCCGGATTCAATGCGCTCCGCTCAGTGGATCGCTCCACCTGCCGACCTTTCGACAAACATCGGGAAGGGTTGGTGTTGGGTGAGTGTGGCAGCATTCTGGTGCTGGAGTCGCGGCGACGTGCGGAGGCTCATGGCCTACCTGGTTATGCTCAGGTGCTGGGATATGGCATTAGCGCCGATGCTTACCATATGACATCTCCAGACCCTCAGGGGGACGGAGCAGAGAGAAGCATGACCAATGCGCTCAAAAGTGCGGGGGTATCCCCAGAGGCAGTAGATTATATCAACGCTCACGGCACAGGGACGGTGATCAATGATAGAGTGGAAACCATAGCTATCAAGCGGTTTTTCGGCAAGAAATCCGAGTCGATCCCGGTAAGCTCTGTCAAGTCAGCCCTTGGGCACTGTCTTGGGGCAGCCGGAGCAGTGGAGGCTATTGCTACTATCCTGGCCCTCTATCATGGAATGCTACCTCCAACATTAAACTACCAGGAACCAGATCCTGATTGTGACCTGGATTATGTGCCGAACGAGGCCAGAGTTGCTGATATTCAGGTGGCGCTTTCCAACTCTTTTGCCTTCGGCGGCAACAATACCACGCTGGTATTCAGGAAGATGGATACATGAGTTGGTGTGTAGCTTGTGCCCGTCCGGAAAGCATGCATTGTCATCCTGAGCCTTTCGGCAAGCTCAAGATAAACTCCGCGAAGGATCTCGAGATTCTTCGTCGTTACACTCCTCAGAATGACACCCAAGACGTTGGTGTCAGGATGAACACTAGCTAGTGGATTTGAGAACGGTTGTTTTTCTAGTTTTCACGGTAAGGGGAAACGTGGCCAAGATACCTGTTACCATCACCGGCATAGGCATGTTGAACGCTCTGGGTATCGGCAGATCAACCTATTGGCATCAATTGCTGAAAGCTACCCCGGGGATAGCACCAATCCAAGGGTTTGATACCGACAAGTACGCCAGCAATCTCGGGGCGGAGATACAAGGTTTCAAGGCAAAGGACTTTATGTCCCCGCGTTTTTACCGCAGGCTGAGTCGGTTGTCCCGCCTGGCTGTGGCCGCCAGTATCGAGGCCATTGAGGATAGTGGGCTGGAGATATCGGACCAGAATCGTCACCGGATCGGGGTAGTCTTTGGCACCGCTTTTGGCAGCACGAACCAGACGGACGCATTTTTCGTGAGCCTTTTGGATCATGGTCCGCAGGCGGCTGAGCCCATACTCTTTCCTGATACGGTTCCCAATGCACCGACCAGTCACGTGGCCATGTATCACCGTTTGCATGGTCCCAATAGCACCTTTTGCCAAAATCATCTGTCTGGCGAATGTGCCCTAGCTTATGGTCTCTCCTTGCTGGAGCAGGATCAGGCGGACGTTGTGGTGGTAGGGGGCGTGGACGAACTCTCCAGCATCCTGTTTCACAGTCTTGATTCAGTTCGAGCCTTGAAACCCATCCACCAGCAAAGACCGCTCCAAACCAGCCACTTTCCCACAGGTAAAGGGTTTATCCCCGGTGAAGGGGCCACCTGTATAGTGTTGGAGCGGACCGACGTGCCAACAAGGCAACCGAGAAATACTTACGGAACTGTTCTGTCTTTGCAACTCACCAGCGGAGTCAGCAACCAGGGTCACTATGAGGTCGATGGCAAGGCGATGGCCGAGGGCTTGCGGGCCGCACTAAAGGAAGCCAAGATTGAGGCGCGCGAGATCGGTATAATCGGGCTGGCGGCAAATGGGGTTGACGAACTTGAAAGAGGAGAAGCTCTGGCCCTGGAGGAGGTATTCGGTTCCCAGTGGCATCAAATCCCTCGCCTTCCCCTCCGATATTTTGTGGGAGAATTCGGCAGTGGAGGTCTGCTCACAGCGGCCACTATTCTGCTCTCTTTGGCCGAAGGTACTATGCCGCCGACCGTGCAAGGACCTAAGCTTACCGGTCCGGCCGGAAAATCTCAAAGATTCGCTCCAGTGAAAAAGGAGCCTCTTGTCGCCGGGATGGCCATTGGTTCTACTTTTGGGGGAGGAAGTGCTTGCTTGGTTGTTGCCAAGCAACAGGAATGTTGGAAGGATGGAGATCCCAACAGGGAATAAGCGGTAGTTTGTCAGGTTAGAGGACCGTGATGCGTATTCTCTTGATTTCACCAAATACAGAAATGCTTCCTGATCCGGTCTTTCCCCTGGGGCTGGCTTTTTTGAGTGGTGCGCTCGAGCATAGCTCCCACCAGCATGAAATACTGGATCTCTGTTTCACAGAGGACTATGGGGAAGCCCTGGATCAGTCGGTGGCCGATTTTGCTCCCGAGATAATTGGACTCTCCCTACGCAATGTGGATAACGTGGCCTATCCTAATACCCATTCCTACCTGCCTTTCTACCGGAAGGTCGTTTCACATCTGAGGAAGATCACCTCCGCCCCCATAATCCTGGGGGGCTCCGGATTCAGCCTGATGCCGTGGCTTATGTTAGAAAACCTTCAGGCGGATTACGGTATTGTGGGTGAGGCGGAGGTTACTCTCGTTCACTTCCTTGATCACATAGAGCGAGGCCAGGTTCCTGATCAACTGGCCGGCGTTGTTTCTGCCAGCTCCAGCAGAGTGTCACAACTGATACCACCAGAGCGGTTTCCTTCCGAGGATTTCCTCATGCCCTGGAGGGAAAAGCTAGCCAATGAAGAGTATCTTCGTTTTGGAGGGATGGGCAACGTCCAGACAAAACGGGGATGTGGTTTCTCATGTGTCTACTGTACGTATCCTTTGATTGAGGGTCGTGAGGTTCGGTTGCGACCACCCAAACAAGTGGGGGAGGAAATCCAGCAACTCAGTGATCAGGGAGTGGACACTTTTTTCATTGTTGACAATGTATTCAATTTCCCGCCGCACCATGCCAAATCCATATGCAGGGAGATAGTGCAGCGCGATCTGCAGGTGAACTGGAGCTGTTACCTTCATCCCCAGTTTGTAACGGAGTCTTTGCTGCTCCTCATGAAAGAGGCTGGCTGCACTGGCGTTGAATTTGGCACCGATGCTGGCTCCGATCGCCTTCTCAAGCTACTGGGAAAGTCATTTAATACAGAGGAGGTGCGGCGGGCCTCGGAACTCTGCCACAAAGTCGGGCTATCTTTCTGTCATTCGCTGGTTTTTGGCGGGCCGGGTGAAAGCAAGGAGACCATTCGAGATACCTTGGCTCTGATGAGGGAGGTGTCGCCAACAGCGGTAATTGCCATGGTAGGAATCCGGCTGTTTCCAGGTACCAGACTGGCGGAGTTCGCCTCTTCTGAGGATCTCATTATCACCGATGAGACCATGCTCAAACCCACCTTTTATTTAACGGAGTCGGTTCGCCCCTTCGTCCTCGATCTGCTGTACAAGCACGTGGAAGAGAACAAGAACTGGATCCTGCCTGGCTCAAACGTGAATATTGATAGAAGACTGCAAGAAAAACTGCGACGCTTCGGCCTCAAGGGTCCACTGTGGGAACACATGCAGATTAGAAGGAAATAGACCGTCCGTCGTCAGTAGTCCGTGGTCCGTTGCACAAGAGGCATAGAGCATAGGGCATGGAGCATGTGTAAAGTCCAAGAGTTCACCCGACAGCTGGCCCTCTGGGCCGGAGGCTGCTTGCGATAGGTGAATGTGGGTAATGAATCTCCTTACCGTAGATCTCGAGGACTGGTTCCATATATGTGAGGTGGAGCATCTGCTGCCCAGAAGGAAGTGGGACAGATTGCCATCCACCGTGGTTGCAGACTCAGAAAGGCTTCTCAGATTGTTGGAACAGTCGGGCTCTCAGGCAACCTTTTTCGTTCTTGGCTATGTGGCCGAGAAATATCCAGAGCTGATTCGGCTCATTCACCAAATGGGGCACGAAATAGCCTATCACGGCTGGGATCACGAATTGATCTACAATTTAGCCCCGGATGATTTTCGTCAGGTTCTGCGCCGAGGGATCAGCTGCATAGAAAACCTTGTTGGCAGAAGACCTGTCGGTTTTCGTGCACCCCAGTGGTCAATAAACGATCGCAGTGTTTGGGCTCTGGAGATTCTGGCTGAGGAAGGCTTTGTTTATGACTCCAGCATGGCTCCTTTAAGAATCATTGGAAACGAGTCCTATCCTCGGAACCCATGGCAGGTAAGCACACCGACCGGACACCTGTGGGAACTGCCGCCGCTCACTTTAAAGACCCCTTTCGGCCGCTATCCTGCAGGCGGTAGCTGGGGTTTGAGATGTTTGCCTTATCCGCTACTCAAGCAGAGGGTGCAGAAGCTCAATGAGCGGCGCACGCCTGCTCTATTCTATTTTCATCCCCGGGAATTCGGTAGAAGGAGATCTGTGCTTGGGCTGCCGCCCTCGAAAAAATTCGCACTGTATGGGGGAATCTGGCGCAGCGGCTCGCAACTTGTTAAGCTTCTGGCTGACTTTCGCTTTACGTCTATAGAACAGTACCTTAGCGAAGATTAAGTCCCCCCAGCCCCCTTTTCGAAAGGGGGAGCCATCTGGATACTGCCTTCCCGAAAAAAGTTCACCAACCAATCGCGACCAGGAGGTCGTTCCTACAGGTCTATGCTTCCTGACAAGAAAACGACTTCCTTGTCATATCTTTTCAGACCGATCTCCTTCTCGTTGACCAGTAGGTAAAATACCGGATAATCGGTCCAGGCTCCGGTGTTTATGTATCGTACACCCTGAATGACCCTATCTTCTGGATGATGGGCATGACCGCAGGTGATGGCTTCAAACCCATTTTTTCTAGCGAATCTTACTGCATCACGCATGAGTTTCCTGCGATAGAGCTTGTAAAATGGCTCAACTCTTTTCGCCAATCGGGCTACGTTCACTGGTTTTAAACCCGCCCGTATTCTCATGAACTGTATGTACTTGAAGGGCCTGATGAAAAGGTGGATCAGAGGTTTGGCTTTGTCCAGTTCGTTGCCATGGGTGATGATTAGTCGGTTACTAATAGTGTAGCTGCGGGCAAAAAGGATTTCGCCACGGTCTCGCATCACAGAGCAATTGTCATGATTACCGCGAATCCAAACTACCTTTCTCAGGTAAGATTGCCGTCTGATGAGCTCGAGTATCCGAAGGTTTTGCGCTGGTAGATTCGGGTAGGAACTGTCGATAATGTCACCATTGAGAATAAGATCATACCCTGCGGGAAGACTTCCGATGAAACGGTCTATCAGATCAGAATGTGAGTGAATGGATTCCAGGTGTAAGTCACTAATAACGACTGCGTTCATTGTGTCCTTATATACCGTGATTCAGAATGCGGAGGCAGGCCATTCTGCTTATGTCTTTGGAGTACTGCAAACTTATGAAATCCCAAACTCCAAGCACCATATTTAAAGTTCTCAGGTGTCAGGAAAAAGAAACATGGAAGCTGAAACCTGAACACTGAACACTGAAACCTCCATCCGTCCTCCACATCGACGCAAGGGTGGCAGTTCTAGTTCTTTTGCTGGATTTCTAGGTTGCGCTCCTGAACATCGGTCTCCTTGCCCTACTTCGTCCTGTCCTTGACTGTGACACAGGCAAAATAAGCAAGGTGATCAGATGGTTCTCTGTGTTCTTCCGGTGTCAGTCCAACATCTAGCACCGTGAAATAATCGGGATCGACAAAGATGTAATCAATTCGTTTAGAGCCAAATCTAAAGGTCCCTCTTTGCTTAACCTCACGTGAACCTTTGGAATCCACAGCCTCGCACGTATCAATGAATTCAGTTCTAACGGGGGTCAGGCCATCCTCAGGGTCTATGAGGTTTAGATCACCCATCAACAGAGCCGGCCCGCTGATATCTCCTAATATTCTCATAGTTTCCTTAACCTGTTTATCATAATCACCCAAAGAATAATGTACATTTGCAACTGTAATGGATGAATTATTTAAATCAATGGTGCACACAAGCCCCACTCTCGGCTTCTTGTCGTCGTGATGTATGACTTCTCGCTGATATTCGACGATAGTGAATCTGGATAGTACTGCCAGCCCCCACGCAAGACGAGAATCTCCGTGAGACACATATACATAATTGAAGCCGAGAGCGTCCGCCAGGGATTTGGCCTGAGCCGAGCCTCTCACTTCCTGCAAACCGATGATGTCTGGATCGACAGATTTAATTGCCAAAGCAATTTTTTCCAGTTTTTCTCCAGAACTATTCAGGTACTTCACCGGTATCAAG
>CBFDBW010000065.1:0-10062 GCA_965603145.1 uncultured Syntrophobacterales bacterium | reverse complement strand
GAGCTATGAGCCGGTTCTTGATGTCCTTCACAAATATAAAGTAGAAACTATAGTTTTAGTGACATATGCTAATGCTCGCGCCCTGATTCCGAGCATGCTCAAGTGGGGATTCAATTGTTTGTGGGCTTGCGAAGTTAACATTGAAACAATGGACTATCGGGATCTTCGCCGTGAATTCGGCCGTGATTTAAGGCTGATTGGTGGGATAGATCTTGACACCCTTCGGCGTGACAAGGAAGCCGTTCGGCGGGAGGTGGAAGAGAAAGTGCCACCGCTCGTGGCCGACGGTGGCTATGTGCCCCTGGCAGACGGGCGGATTCGGTCCGATGTACCATATGAGAATTATGTGTATTATAGGGAGCTATTACAAAAGGTTACTCAACTATAAATGTCTAAAATGAACTAAAGTGTACTAAAATGCCTAAAATAATAACAAAATAGTTCTCTTTTTTCCTTAGATCTAGACAAATCTGTTGATGGAGCATCATAAGCACTGTGAAGCATAATAACCGAATATCGACTGAAGACCTCTCTGTCCAAGCCTCGGGCCACAAGCTCCGAGTGAGGAGGCTCACGCACCCGGGAAACGATGGTCAGGACTCCCGTCCCACTCTCGTTTTTCTCCACGAGGGCTTGGGTTCTATTGAGATGTGGCACGACTTTCCACAAGTACTGTTAGAGAAAACTGGCTGTAACGGTTTGGTATATGATCGCTGGGGGCATGGAAAATCTGATCCCATCGATGTCCAAAGAACACTCCGATATGTTCACGATGAGGCTTTGGACACCCTACCCGAGGTTCTAGAGAATTCTGGCGTGGAGGACTCCATCCTCATTGGTCACAGCGATGGCGGCTCTATTGCCCTGATTTTTGCAGCAGAATATCCTGGATCGGCCCGAGGGCTTATTACCGAAGCTGCACATGTTTTTGTGGAAGAGATCACCCTGGAAGGTATTAGAGAGGCTGTGGTAACTTACCAGACCACCGATCTCAAAGAAAAGCTGGCACGTTATCACGATAGTAACACCGAAGCGATCTTCAGGGCATGGTGTGAGACCTGGCTGTCCCCCGAATTCAAACATTGGAATATTGAGGATTGCCTACCAAGGGTCACCTGCCCGGTTCTGGTGATCCAAGGCCAAGACGATCAGTACGGTACTGAAGCTCAGGTGGAGTCCATAGCAGGTCGAGTAGCCGGCCCCGCCAAGCCTCTCCTTATTCCTGACTGTGCTCATATACCGCATAAAGAGGCTGCAGACAGGGTTATCAAGGAAATGACCGATTTCATTCTCAAGCTCCTCTAGGAGCAATTCGTCATCCCGGCCAAGTCCCGCAAAGCGGGACGCGAGCCGGGATCTAGAAAGAATCTAATTATATTGAACTTTCACTGGATTCCGGATCTCGCCCACTTAGGCGGCCTCGTCCGGAATGACGCGTTCGACGCGTTGTGACAGAGTTTCCATAGGAACAGAGATTATTCCGGAGTTAGATTAATAGGCGTATAGGGAATTAAAAAGGGGATGATATGAGACAAACAAGAATTCTCGGCGTGGGCATTTATTTACCGGAGCGAGAAGTTACAAACCAAGAACTTGAAGCCATCAAGGAGCTGGAAACCTCCGACGAATGGATCAGACAACGGACTGGAATCCTATCTCGGCGCTTTGTTTCAGAGGGGGAAACCGGCACTGACCTCGCAGTACACGCCTCAAGAGAAGCTATCGACAATGCCGGGCTCAGCCCTGATGATATCGACTTCGTCATATATGCCACCTTAAGCCCGGACTATTTCTTCCCTGGCAATGGCTGCTTCTTGCAAGACAGGCTCTTCGGCGACAGAACAATCGGTGCCTTGGATGTCCGTAATCAATGCTCGGGTTTTATTTACAGTCTTGCCATGGCTGATAGTTTGATAAAAAGTGGCCAGTATGAACGTATCCTCATCGTCGGCACGGAGATTCACTCCACGGCTCTAGATTTTACCTTCAGCGGCCGAGACCTGTCAGTATTGTTCGGTGACGGCGCAGGAGCAGTGGTGGTGGGCCCGGCCCCGGATGGCCACCCGGGCATACTGGCAAGCGCTCTGCACTCAGAGGGAAAGTACGCAAAGGAACTGTGGACTGAGTATCCTGCCAGCGCACACCACCCAAGGATTTCTCATGAAAGCCTCGATCAAGGCAGGCACTACCCGCAGATGAACGGACGGATGGTATTCAAACATGCGATCACCCGCATGGTTGAAGTTAGCCATCAGGTCTTGTCAGAAGCTGGTAAAGCAGTGGCGGAGGTGGATTTGCTGTTGCCTCATCAGGCCAACATGCGCATCAATCAAATGGTGGCATCCCAGTTGGGCATCCCTGAAGAAAAGGTGGTGAACACCATCTCCTGGACCGGTAACACCACAGCTGCCACCATCCCTATTTGTATGCATGAGGCTCTGAAACAGGGGAAGTTAAAGGAAAACGATCTTGTACTCCTCACTGCCTTTGGGGCTGGTTTCACCTGGGCAGCTTCACTGTTGCACTGGTAGCAAATTAAAACAGGCTCAGGGCATAGGGCCCAAGGCATAGGGAAAAACTTGACTGTTGGAGGTTTGAGGTTAGAGGCTTGAGGCAACAAATCTTAAGGGACTGAAAAGCTTTTTAGCCTCCAACCTCACGTGAGGTCCGGAGGACTGAGCAATCCTCCAACCTCCAACTTCTTAAAAGTCCTGCCTTACGCCCCGCACCTTGCGCCACCATCGGAGATGGTCTATGAGCATTCGCTGGAAATTCCTTATCCTCTTCATGGCCTTTAGTCTTGCGCCTCTTCTCGTTGTTACCTTAGTAGGTCAACGGGGAATTGTACGAATGGGTGAGACCATATCGAGTTTTGCAAAAAAGAACCGGACCGAAATCGTCAGCAGAGAACTTCAGCAAACGGCGACGGACTATGCCAAGATACTTGGCCGTGAGAAAGAAGTGCTGGAACTCACACTGAGAATCATTGCCAGAGATGCAGAGCGCTTTTTGTCCGAACCGCCGAAGAGTGCTGCTAAGGTCTATTTCGCTGAGGACTACGACAACCCCGCCAAAGCCCCTAAAGATATTGTATTCTCCCATAAGCATCTCAGAGGTACCCCTGAGGAGGGAACCGAACCAATGGTTGTGAGCTTCGGTCATCAGGTCTTTTTGGTCCGACCTGGAGCTGACTGGAGGTATGTGGCAACTGACATTGGTCGCCTGAGAAGGCTTCTTCCTTTGCACAGTGAGTTTGAGAGCCAATTGGGCGACATCCTCTATTGGCAGTATGTCAGCCTGGAGAGCGGCGTTCACGCTGCCTATCCCGGCCACGGCGGTTACCCTTCCACCTACAACCCACAAGCTCGTCCGTGGTATATCTTGGCCAAAAAAAGGGGTGAGTTGGCCTGGAGCACCCCTTACATAGATGCCACCACACGCCAGGTCATCATGACTGCCTCTATGCCTGTCCGTCACTCTGACGGTTCATTTGCAGGAGTAGCCGCAATTGATGTACTTCTTTCAGAGGTTTTACAGGTCCATGAATTATCTTCTCAGTGGTCAACGGCCATGCGCTCCTTTCTCGTCTGGTCAGGGATAAAAGAAGAGACCGGTGAATACGGCCTTTGGATAATAGCTCAAAAAGACTATGTGGAAAATGCCGCTGCCTGGAGCGACGCGATGGGGATGGAACGACTAGCATCTTCAGATGTGGAGATCATGGAATTGATGGAGGGAGAAATAAAAGCCAGACAAGCCGGTTACATCGATATGCCTTATTTTGGCGTGGATTCTGTCTGGGCCTATGGTCACGCCGGTGATGACTTGAATCTTATACTCATCGTACCCAAAAGGATTATTTTGGAGCAGTTTGAACAAGTACGAGAGTCCTTACATTCATTGTTTAAAGAACAGTGGCTCATTACTGGGGTTGCCGCCATCGGAGTGATTCTTCTGCTTATCGTGGCTGGTCTGTGGTTCGCCCACGCCATGATCAGACCCCTATTCGTAATGGTTGTGGCGGTCAAGCGTCTGGCAAAGGGTGATTTCTCTGCACGAATAAACATAAACACAGGCGATGAACGCGATTTGCTGGCCGAGAGCTTCAATGACATGGTTCCGCAGCTTGAAGACAGAATACTAATCCGTAAATCTCTGGAAGTGGCCAAGGAAGTGCAACAAAATCTCCTGCCACAGGAGATACCAAGCCTACGCGGCTTTGATATTGCTGCCAAGAGCATCTACTGCGACGAGACTGGTGGGGACTACTTTGACTTTTTCCCCTGTGAGGATGAAGACTGCGCCCGCTTTGGCATTGTAGTGGGCGATGTCACCGGCCATGGAGTTGGAGCTGCTTTGCTCATGGCCACAGCGAGGGCGCTCATAAGGGGGCTGGTAACGAGACCGGAAAATCTGGCTGAGAGTCTCACCCAAGTGAACCGTCTTCTCGCCGCCGATGTGCGAGATAGCGGCAGGTTCATAAGCCTGTTTTTTCTTATGATTGAAGAGGACTCACGCCTAATCAGTTGGGTTAGAGCCGGACACGATCCAGCCATACTCTATGATCCCGCCACGGAGACCGTGACAGAGCTCATGGGGCCAGGAATGGTTTTAGGGGTGGAGGAAGACTATTCTTACGAACAGGTTGAAAAGAGCATCGAAACGGACGGGACCATTATTCTCATCGGTACTGACGGTATCTGGGAGACCCACAACGGAGAGGGAGAGATGTTCGGCAAGGACCGTCTTTCCCAGATCATCCGTAATAACCATCACAAGTCCGCTGGAGCTATTCAAGACGCTGTGCTTGAGGCAGTTAGCGATTTTCGTGGGGACACAGAGCAAGAAGACGACATCACAATTGTGGTGATTAAGGTGCTGCTGTAAGCTATCAAGAGCGGTATGACTGATACTGATTGGTGGTACTCTCCATGCAAAACCGGGAGTCTGATAAAACGGCCCAACCGAGGCCAAAAGTGTTTCGCGCTTTGGGCAAAGCCGATCCCCCAGAGCAGGTCGAGATTGACGGCCATCCCTATCGGCGGGTTGACATTCTGAAGCACGATTCGTGGGCGGCGACGGCGCTGTACCAAGGTCCGCGAGGCATGGTGATTGCCAAGTTCAACCGACAGCAATCAGTATTTTGGCTGCCGATGAAGTGGTTAGGTAGGAGGCTGGCGCAACGCGAGACCCGTATGCTGCAACGGTTGGCTGACTTACCTAACGTCCCGGACTACAGCGGCAACCTGGCGATAAATGGAATAAACCAGCTACACGCTGTTACTCACGACTACGTGCCCGGCCACCCCCTAGAGAGGCGCGAGCCCGTCAATGATGCTTTTTTCCCTATACTACAGCAACTGATCAAGGATATGCATGCGCGCGACCTTGCCTACGTTGACCTCAGTAAACGCCAGAATATCATTGTCGGGGATGATGACAAGCCTTACCTGATAGACTTCCAGATCAGTCTCAACCTGCCGGCTCGGTGGCCTGGCAATGGTTGGCCGATGCGAGCAGTACTGCACCTCTTGCAGGGCATGGACGACTACCATGTGCTCAAACACTATAGAGACTGTCGGCCCGATCTGCTCAGCCCTGAACAGCTCGATCTGGAGAGATATCGGCCCTGGACTATCCGGTTCGGCCGTCGTATCGGCAAGCCGCTGCGTGAGATTCGCCGTAAATTTCTGGTGTTCATTGGCGTGCGCACAGGCAAAGGCCGGGCTCAATCCGAAACGGCCCCCGAAGACGCTGTGCGACGTGAAATGAAGTGATCAAGGTAAGTGGAATACGGGGTCACATCTTCATATATGAGTAAATAATCCAGGCTCAAGGCACAGGGCACAAGGCAAAAAAAATAAAGAAAACTTATCTTCTCCTTACGCCTCTCTTGCCCGACCTTACTGCTTACTACTTACTGCTTACCGCTTACTAATCTTCGCTCTTTCCAATATATCTCCCTCCACAGATCTAAAAAGTTCGCGGCTTTCTACCTGAACCTGGTTTAGCTTATTGTGATAGTGACTGCGGAGGGAGGGGTCCCCCATTACACCTAGATTTGCCTGAGCGATACGGTGGGTTCCATCTATGGCCGCCCGGAGGAGTTCACAGACAACCAGAAGGTCTGAAAGGAGATGGCCCTTGCAGTGGTTTCCGGCTCTGGCCACAAGGTCTAGACTTCTTTTGGCCTCTTTCATTATCGCCATGGGTGATTCCACTGCCTGCTTCAGAGCTTCAAGGATGTCCTCATCACTTTTTCCGAACGTCTTCGCCTTGGCAAAGCGCATATAAGCCTTGCCATCTTCATCACGAAGTTGCAGGAGGGTTGCAGATGATTTCCTCAGCTCATCAAGTAAGTCAGACCATAAAGTATCAGCAGTGATCTGCTTACGCTTGAGTTCCACCAGTACAATTTTCTCCAGGAGCGCAAGGCCTACGCACGCTCCGTGCGCGGCGGCACCACCGCCTCCTGGGATAGGCTTTGGAGCAGCAAGGGCTTCCAGAAACGAGTCGTGCATAACCAGAATCTCCAGAAGAAAACATTGATTTGGGTACTGCTGATTGGGCCACGAATCATACGCTGCTTGATTTCTCTTTTACCAATTCGGGCAGCAATAGTTCTCTGCCCATACTCTAACCTTCCTTGATAACCTTCTTTTGCATCCTATCCAAATAACTATCTAGTTCTTCTATATTCTTAAAAATTTGCTGGTCGGGTAACGCCTTGATAATTTCAAGAACTTTCTCTATCTGCGGCTGCAAATTCACTAGTAATACTTGCCCATTGTTATTTTTCATAATTTTTCTCGTTTTGATAATCACACCCACTCCGGAACTAGTTATGTAATCTAAGTCTTTTAAGTCTAAAATGATCATCTGAGGAGATTTTTGCAGCAGTGAATCTATTTCTTCTTGTAGTGTCGTATAGTTCATAATATCAAGCGAACCAATTGGACTCACAACATGAATCCCTGGAGCCTTTTCATTCAACTTAACTGTCAAAGACATAATCTCCTCCTTTTAAAATTCTTAGTTTTGAAATGTTCAACAAAAAAACCTAATAACCAATCTTCTAATCTGAAGAACGGTTTGCAATGTGTTTTCTTAAGAGTAGTATATTCTTATCTTTTTCTCTGTTGTATCTGATCTCGTCCATCAACTGTTGGACTATGTGTATACCCATACCTCCTATTTCCCTTTCATCAAATGGTTTCTCAAGGTTAGTATTCTTGACTTCCAGTGGATTGAAAGGCTTGCCGTCGTCTTTGATTTTCATGGTCAAGGTTTCACCCTGCAGATTCATCTCAATGGAAATCTGATGTTCATCATTATCCTCAAAACCATACTTGATAATGTTGGAAACAACTTCCTCGAGGGCTAATCTTACATCATATATGACTTCACTGGATAAGTTGTTTTTTTTCCCGAATTCAGCCACAGCCTTGCTTAGCCTCTCAATCTCAGAGAGGTTATTATTGATGAGTATGTTTTTGCTCACTTCTTGTCCAGCCATCATCTAAAACTAGGATTTGAGAACCATGGGAACTTCTTGCAGCCAGCCAGATATTTCAAGCGTCAATTCACCTTAATTCCTGCTGGGTATGGCTGTAGCTCCTTCAAAGACACACCTGTCATTGCACATAACGAGCCAATGCCTCCAAATAGATATTTTCTCGAGAAATATCTGAACCACAGCCAATGTGTCAATTTATTTATTTGATGATATCCTCTCTTCCTGAGTGGACTTGACATAAAAAATAGGGTTCTTAACTGACTACATGGGTTTGAGTCCACCTTACCTACAATCAAGGAGTCAAAGAAATGAAAGCTATAGCTATAAACGAGTTTGGCGGGCGAGATAAACTGCAATTCATGGATCTACCCGTGCCTGAGATCAGACCAGGGGAAATTCTTGTTAAGGTGAAAGCAGCCGGGGTCAACCCGGTAGACTGGAAGATTAGGGAAGGATATATCAAAGATCTTTTTCCATACCAGTTCCCTATTATCCTGGGTTGGGACGCGGCGGGAATTGTGGAACAGGCTGGCGAAGAGGTGACACGCTTTACAGGGGGAGATGAGATTTTTGCATACTGCCGCAAACCCCAAGTCCATGGCGGTGCATACTCAGAATACATTGTGCTGGAAGAAGAACATGCTGCGATAAAGCCGAAAAATACTTCCTTTGAAGAAGCTGCATCTATTCCCCTTGCCGCTCTCACGGCCTACCAATCACTGTTTGACGCGGCAAAACTACAGTCGGGAGAAACCGTTTTGATCCATGCTGCAGCCGGAGGAGTGGGAGGTTTTGGAGTGCAATTAGCAAAAGATCGTGGGGCTATTGTATGGGGTACGGCGAGTGGGCACAGCAGCGAATATGTCCAAGACTTAGGGGGCGATAGGGTTGTTGATTACCCGCAGGTAGATTTTAGCGAAGCAGTGCGCTCAGAGTATCCAGATGGCGTGGACGTAGTTTTTGATTGTGTAGGCGGAGAAGTTCTCCAAAAAAGTACTGATATTGTAAAAAAGGGGGGGCGACTTATATCAATCGTGGATGATCCTGCTGGTCTGGACAGAGCTGACATCCACTCTGATTTTGTCTTTGTTGCCCCCAACAGTACACAATTAACTGAACTGGCCCGGATGGTAGAGCAAGGACGCCTTAAGACTCACCTCTCGCAGGTTTTTCCTTTTGGCCTAGAAGAAGCCAGAAGAGCCCATGAACTCAGTGAGTCTGGTCGTACCAGGGGTAAAATGGTACTGGTTTTATAAAACTAAGCATTAGGCAAGAGTAACTGCGAGACGAGCGAGACTGGCGAGACGAGCGAGACGTGTTAGACTCAGATCATGAAATTTACTTTTATTCCCGACCTCTCGTCTCGCCCGACCTCCCTTCTCGCTCCCTTCTCCATGCCCATTTGTTAGCAGAACGCTACGGATTTGCCTACGAGTGACAAACTATGGCCACCCGGTTCGAGAATGTCCTCATAATTGCCGACATCGAGGGAAGTTCGGGCTGCTGGGACTACCGGGCCTCATCATTTATGACCGATGAGTGGGGCCGAGCTTGTGTGGAAATGAGCTTGGATGTCAACGCAGTGGTCAGGGCCCTTTTTGACGCAGGTGTTAAGTTCGTCACAGTAAAGGACTTCCACCGAACAGGCTACAATCTTCTCCCGGAACTGATCGATCCGCGAGCTCAGGTGGTCTTGGGCTACAAGCGCGGACCGGTACCCGGCGTAGGAGATCCGGGAAATGCGCAAGCTGTCATGTTTCTGGGTATGCATGCTGCTTCGGGAACTGAGGGGTTTATGGCTCATACCCTTACCTCAAGCATAAGCTGGCTAGAAGTGAATAGAAAGCCGCTGGCCGAGATAGAGCTCTTTTCGGCATCGCTGGCACCGTTTGGGGTGAGACCTATCTTTTTTTCGGGCTGCCCCACTGCCTGTGCGCAGGCGAGCGCTGCAATTAGGAAAATAGATTCCTATCCAATTGACAAGTCCGCCGGGCCTGATTTGTTTGATGCTGATTCATGGCGGTCCGGCCTTGTGAGCGGTGCGTTGGATTCCCTCAATAACGTAGCCACAGAGCCATATACTCCGTCCGGGCCCTTTCAGGCAGAAGTGACCTGGCGGGGTGGCGACATCGCAGCCCAAAATCTTGCTCGAAGGTGGGGCTTTGACCAGGAAGGTGCTCGAATCTTCATTGAGGCTGCTGATATCCATGCACTCTACAGAGATCTCATCAAGCTCTGTTATCTTACACCTTTAACGGAGAGGATTCTTCCATTCGGGCTATTTTTGTATAACCTAACTGGCCGGCTCGGCCTGGCCTGGGCACGTCGAAGGCTCAAGAAAGACAAATATTTACCGCAGAGTAGGCGGAGAACGCACAAAATTGAAATAGACACCGGGTAATAACTGCATGGAGATATTCTATTCACGGATAAATCGGTTCATGTTTTCTCGGCGCTCTCGGCGCTCTCGGCGGTGCATGATTAGGGTTAAGGGAAAGGATTAATTGTGATGATATCAGGTTGCGATGTATCGGCGCTGGATCAGC
>CBFDBW010000064.1:0-10066 GCA_965603145.1 uncultured Syntrophobacterales bacterium | reverse complement strand
ATCTTTAAGGTCGCATAGGGCATAGGGCATAGAGTATTAATGATAATAGACTCCATGCTCTCTGCTCCATGCGGCGAACGAAGTGAGCCCACAACGGACAACGGACAACGGACGATTGAATACGGACATTATGCAAAAAGATAACAACATTTCGCCTTCCTCGTCCCGCGGTAGGAGTGTGCCCAAAGCTCTGGTGTTAACGGGTTATGGCCTCAACTGTGACCGGGAAACCGCCCATGCTTTCGAGTTGGCTGGGGCCGAGGCTCATCGAATCCACATCAACCAACTGCTGATGGGAGAAGAAATAGGCCAAAGTGCCAGGTTGGAAGATTATCAAATCCTGGCCTTTATCGGCGGTTTTTCCTGGGGCGACGACCATGGGGCAGGAGTCCTCCTGGCCACCAAGCTGCTGTACAATATCGGCGAGCAAATACTCGGCTTCATCGAGGCGGGAAACCTAGTTATCGGCATCTGTAATGGCTTTCAGGCCCTGGTGAATTTGGGACTGTTGCCCGGTCTAGATGGTGATTACCGTTCTCGCCAGGTGGCTCTCATTGGTAATGACTGCGGCAGCTTTCGCGACCAGTGGGTAAACTTAACCGTGGAAGAAGACTCGGTTTGCGTGTTTACTTGGGGCTTGAAAAACCTGGAACTTCCAATTCGACATGGCGAAGGGAAGTTTTACGCGAAGAAACCGGTAATCGGTCGTCTCCTGGAACAAAACCAGGTGGTGCTTCGTTATGCCGGCAGCGAAGGTAATCCTGCCGGGGGCAGCTTTCCTGAAAATCCCAATGGTTCCTTGGAGGATATTGCCGGGATCTGCGACCCCACCGGGAGAGTGTTCGGTTTGATGCCTCATCCAGAAGCGTATAACCACTGGACCAACCATCCGAACTGGACCCGGTTCAAAGAGAGTTACCGCCGAGGTGGAGAACCGTACCCCCAGGAAGGCTACGGCATCCAGATATTTCGCAACGCTGTTGATTACTTCAAATAATCACGCCCATTTTACCCATTTCCGGTCAAGCTACTTTTGGATGTTCGTCATTCCCGCGGAGGCGGGAATCCAGGTGGCAGTGGCGTTCAGGTTGAAAGATCATTGTGGTTAATTTGATCAGGAGAGTTTGGAAGGCTCAGTAGCTTATGTGTCAGTTCTGTCACCAGCATGGTGAAGGGAAAAAGTGGTATCTCAAGGCAGAGCACTATTCGCAGGATCTGTTGTCTGATCTGCGGCGGCGCACATTTATCAAGGATTTCATAGTGGATGTCGGCAATGACCATGCAGAGCAGCTGGAAAAGAAATTTCATTTTGGCATGCAAGCTCCCGCCTGGCTGCGTCAGACGTATTACTGGTTCACTGAAAGAAGCTATCGGAGGGATCACTACGGCCAGGTGGTTCCCCTAGAAGATCTCGACAAGGTTTTGGATCTCACCAGCTCCATCGTCAGAATTCCCTGCATCTGCCGCAAAAGCAGCACCGGCAAAAACGACGCCCGTTACTGCTTCGGGCTCGGCATTGATCCCGAGAAGTTTCTGGATATAAAGGAGGCCTTTCTTGAGACCTTTAGACCCGGACCGGAGGTGGATGTTTTCGAACACTTGAGCAAGGCAGAGGCTCTGGACCTGCTGCAGGCTTATGAAAAAGAGAGTCTGATCCACTCTCTGTGGACTTTCAAGACGCCGTTTATCGGCGGCCTTTGTAATTGTGACCGAGCCGACTGCCTGGCCTTGTTGAGCGATCGCTACGGGCTTCGCCTCTTTTTCAGGGCAGAGTACGTTGCCCAGACTGCGGAGGAGAGCTGCAGTGGCTGTCGTTCCTGCCTTGCGGCCTGCCAGTTCGGGGCCATCAGTTTTGCGGCGGCCCGCAAAGTGGCCTTTATTGATCCCCTGCGCTGCTATGGCTGTGGTGTGTGCCGGAGCCATTGTGAGCAGCACGCCATCCATCTCATCCCTCGAACTCATCATCCCCTCGCGCGCCGCCTCTGGTAGCTTAACGCCGTCGGCAGTTTTTACCCATTTTATCCCGTAGATAAAATGGGTAAAAGTGGTGTTTGGTGAGCTTTGGAGAAAGTTAGTAGGGGTTTTAATGAGAGATGATTAGAGCGATTGGCGGATAATTATATCTGTACCGGATATCATCAAGAGAAGACCCTGCCTGCTGGTGCTCTTTGCCAGCCGCAGCCAGTTTTCATCGGTCAAGCCTCGGGACAGAGTAGTTAGCATTAACCCGCCTTCCAATTTTCTGCTTCTTCTCAACATCAGAAACTGGCGATGATTGGTGAAGGCAAAGAGAACCCAGCCGTTGGTTAGCAGGTAATTATAGTTGCCGGGATATTCGGCTATTAACTGGACAGTACTCTGGTGGATGACCTCGAAAAGAGTGGGTAAGGCCCGTGGCTGGCTGGGGAGGTGGGAATTTATACGGTCGCGCAGATATTCGAAAGTTCTGGCTGAATCACTTTGGGCACCCTCTATGGGAGAACCACTGGTTTGGTAGTTTTCAACGGCCGGAGCTCTCCCGTTATGGGCAAAAAGCCAGTTATGACCAGCGAATTCTAGGCTGAAAGGGTGGGCGTGACACTCATCAACCGGACCGCTGGTTTGAAGGCGGACATGGCAGAGGATAATTCTACTGTTCACCACCCGTGCCAGCCTTTGAAAGCTATCGTGTACGCGGCCGGCAACATAAGCTCCTTCCGCCGATTTCTCAACAAAGGAATTATATTTCTTGAAGTAACCTATACCCCAGCCATCAAGGTTTTTCCTGGCGTGTTTGGCAAATAGGGGCAAAGACTTTGGGGCGGAATAATTTTTCCCTGCTGACAGAGCAAATAAATCACACATCTTAGAAAGCATAGCGCATAGCGCGTCAATAAGGTGATATGGTAACCAGAACCACTCCAATTTGTGGGAGTGGCCTCTGGCCACGATAATCGCGGCTAAAAGCCGCTCCCACAGGGCCAGTCTTCAGTACCGGCACATAAAACTGACAACTGACCACGGACGACGGACATTTATATATCACCAAAATACAACACATCCGGACCAGCTATAACCATGAGCGTGCCCAGGGAACTTTCGTCGGGTTTGATGGGCAGCCACTCTTCTGGGCTCAAACGCTCTCCTGCAGAGGTGACCAGTAAGATATCTCCGAGTTTTTCAGATTTCTTCAGGAGCAGAAGTCGCCGAGAGTTGGAAAATCCAAAAAGCACCGATTCGTTAGCGAGGAAAAAGGTGTACAGACCGGGATAGTCGGACAGGAGCTTACGGATACACTCCCGTAGAGCCATATAAAGCGTCCCATAAGGGTAGTTTTTCGTGTTACTTATTAATTGATCTCTCAGATACTCGAAGATTCTGGCAGCACTGACATCGGCCTCCAGCCGCGGTTCGTTGACGGTCTGGTATCCGTCAATATCCTGATCTCTCCCTACATGAACAAAGAGCCAAATATGGTCTAAGAAGGGAAGGGTAAAGGGATTGTTGTGAGCACTATGACTTCCCCCACTCAGTGGGCAGCTTATATGAGAGACGATAATCCGACTATCAACGACCCGGGCCAACCTCTGGAAGCTCTCGTGCACCTGATCATCAACGAACACCTGCTCGGAAGATTTCTCTACGAAAGCTTCACCATCGCGAAAAAACCCGATACCCCAACCATTCATGTTTTTCCTGGCCTTTTCGGCAAAGATGGGCAGATACTTCTGGGGGGTATGATTGTAGCCTGCGGAAAGGGCAAAAATGTCACACATATAAGTCCTCGTCAGTCTTTAGACAAATTAGCTGTTCGTTTACTTGCCAAGAAGGATGGCCATATCCGTGGTCGCAGTCACGCCAGGGCGTGAATTCATGAAATATCCCGGCTACTAGAACTCTCGGTCGTTTTCCGGCGTGGTATACGGCGTTGGGGTTCGGAGATGACAGCAGGCAACTGCCCGCTTTCAGCTAGCTAGAGAAAAGTTTGATTCGGTCCGAATAGCCTAATGCGTGGTAGAGTACGTAGATTGTTTGTAGCCACTTGTTCCCATTGTTATGAAAGGAGATGGTTGGGATATGTCCCTGACTCATTTCCACCAGAAACTGGCTAAAAATGATCCACTGCATGGCGTCATCGACATGGTGCAGCACTGCGGAGTGATAGCGAAATTCAATGGTGGAGCGAAACCAATACGAGTGAAGATTCAAACCGTGATAGCGGGTCTTGTCGTAACGCGGATATCTGGCCTCCTCGGGGTCGTAGCGGTTTTCCGGCGAATACCATAATTTCTTAAGCCGGCAGTTACTCGGTCCGCACACGGGATCGCAATCCTGCAAAAAGGCCTTAACATCAATTTCCATGGGGCGACACGTACTTTTTTTCTGGCGCTCTCCGGGGATGAGCAAATAAAAGAGATTTTCCATCGGGTGAACGAGCTTCACGAGCTCTTTGAGGTTTTCACAGCTGTAGACATCTCGATCCACCCCATGATGAACATGGAAGCCGCACGACCTATCAATATTTACTCCCTCGATCTCATTAAGAAATTGTATGGCTTGGTAGGCCTGCACGAGTCCTTCAATACCACTCAGAATTGGACTGACGAGTTCGGCGCCATATTTGGTGTGAAGTTTGCCTCTCACGGATGTGTCTTCCTCAAAGTGCCACGAGTCTTTGTCCGCTCCAAGGGCAATGTTGGAGTCGGAGCATAGCTGTGAGAAGCGCCGGCCATCCCTGGCTCGAGAGGAAATGTTGTAAGGCTTGATGATGCTGTCATCAAGAGGGGTTAGAACGTAATTCAAGCCGTAGAATTCAATTTCGACGCCAAAGGTACGGTCCTCAAAATAATGAAGCATGGGATACTGGTTCTTGAGCCGTACGATGAGCCAATGTGGGGCAGTCATCTCAGTTCTAATCCTTCCCACTGGAATAGTACCGCGACCGAGTCAGTGGTATTGGTCGAGCAAGCCTTCTTTTCTAATTTTCGCCGGACAGTATTTATTTTATCAGAAATTACTATAGGTTACCACAAAATAGTTAATTGTCCTCCTTTATGATAATTCTGGCGTCTGCCACCAAGGCGCCTTGTGGATAGGCAAACACCGGGTTCAAATCAATTTCTACTATTTTCGGATTTTCTTCGGCGAGCTGGGCAACTGCCAAGAGACAATCAGCCAGTGCATTCATGTCCACTGGTGGTTGGCCTCGATATCCGGCAAGAACAGGATATCCTTTGATCTGCTGGATCATTTCGAGCGCATCTTTCCGGCTTAGGGGGGGATGCCACAATACCACGTCACGAAAAATTTCCACCAAAACCCCACCAAGACCAAAAAGCATGATTGGACCGAACTGGGGATCGCGGTTCATCCCGATGATGACTTCCTGACCAGCAGGAGCCATCTTGTTCACCAAAACACCGTCGATCTTGGCCTGGGGGCATGAGTTCTTCACTCTTGCAAGAAGTTCGCCGTATGCTTTCTCCACCGCTTTTGGGGTGTCCAGGTTGAGTTGCACCCCACCTGCATCGCTTTTGTGGACTATGTCAGGAGAACTGACCTTAAGAGCCACCGGGAATCCCTGCTTTTGGGCAATCTCACTGGCACTGCCAGGGCTTTCAGCAAGAGCGAAAGCGGTGCAGTCCAAACCTTTTTCCGCAACTAGTAAAAGTGCCTCGTGCGGTGGTAGCTGAATTCCAGTAGCCGAGAGAGTGAGTGTTGGTTCTTGGGGGGCTGAAAGCGATTTGCGGTCCATGACCTGGGCCAGAGCCTTAATCCCGCGCTCCGGCGTAGGAAATACCGGTATTCCCTTGAGATGCATACGTTCCCGTTCCCGTCGCTCCACATCAGCACCACCGAGAAATATTACCAGTTCATTGGTCGCGGGGGTTACGACCTCCGAAGCACCTTCCACCGGATCGCCAAAAATAACTCCCAGGGTGTCGAAGTGATCCCGAGCTTCTCGGATGACGTCTCCAAACATCTGGGCCGTGGCATCGCCGGTAAGATCGATGGGATTTGCCTTGATGGCATGGGCCGGGATCAAAGGGGTGATTGCCTCAACTACTTGCGCAGGTAAGGGGGCCGCATCCAAGCCCTCCTGCTCCGCCTGATCCGTGCCGAGAATTGCAGCACCACCAGAGGTGGTGATGAAGACAATGGTATTGCCCTTTGGCGGCTTAAGATATGCGAATGCCTTGGCAAAGTCATAGAACTCCTCTATGGTATAGGCCCGGCACACGTTATATTTCTTGAAAAGAGAATCGTAAATGGCATCAGCACCGGCCAGAGCCTTGGTATGTGATTCTGCGGCCACCTTGCCTTTGGGCGTGCGACCGGACTTGAGAACTACCAAGGGCTTCTGCAACCGATCCATTACCTCCAAGAACTGGGCAGGCCGTTTTATCCCCTCTATGTAGGCAGCAATAACCTCGGTGTTCTCATCGTGGTTGAAGTAGTCAATGAGGTCGGCTTCATCCACATCAGCCCGGTTGCCCATGCTCACAAAGCTGGAAACACCTAGTTTTTCCTCGGAAAACCAGTCCATCATGGCAGCTCCCACCGTACCACTCTGGGAAATGACCGCCACTTTGCCGGGGTAGGTGAGCAAAGGCCAGGAAGCACAGATGGGGTGATGGGGATTGTTCACTCCCTGGCAGTTGGGCCCAATGAGACGCACTCCGAATTTGCGCGCTACTTCAGTTGTTTGCTGCTGCAGTTCCTCACCCTCGGCTCCAGCCTCACTGAACCCGCCGGTGATGATCACAGTGCCCTTTACACCCTTCTCTCCGCAATCCTGAATAGCCTGCGGTACGAATCGCGCCGGTATGATGAGAACAGCCAGGTCAGGCGGCTCTTGAAGCTCCTTGACATTGGTATGGCAGGGAAGGTCGAGGATGGTGTCAGCTTTGGGATTTATTGGATAGACGGCTCCCTGGTAGCCGCCGTCCAAGATGTTTTTCAAGATCTCATGGCCCAGTTTGTCAGGACTGGTTGAAGCCCCGATCACTGCCACACTCTTGGGCCTGAGAATACCATCCAATTGGCTTACCGAGTTAGGTAGCGTCATATTCTTCTCCTCTGAGTTTCGAGAAGTGAGCAATAACTACTAGGCACTAAACACTAAGCACCAAAAAACTCTTCCACGAGATTTGTTGCAGTGCCTAGTTCATAGTGCCTAGTCGGGAGGGCTGTCAGCTGTTCGCTGGATTATTGTGCTATGTCTTCTGGGCCTTCTCAGCCATTTTGGCGTTGAACTTGTCCGCATTAATGATAAAGCGTTGATGGGTGGCCTCGCCGATCTTGTCTACCTCGTCGAAGCCTTCCACCTCGTAGGTAAGCTTTTTGCCGTCAACTTCAACTAGCTTGGCCTCGAAGCGCACGTTCATCCCTATCGGAGTGGCTGCCGTGTGCGAGAATTTCATGCCGATCCCCACAGTTTGCTCACCTTCGCCAAGATGGGGCAGGACCATCTCTGCACATACTTCCTCGAAGTGTCCCACCATAGCGCGGGTGGCATAGACATTGGGCACATGGGGAAAAACTTTTTGCGCCGACAGATCCTCGGTGACTTGCCGTTCCATTTCGTGAGTCATGCCTGCTTTCAGTTCTTCACTCATGGTTCATCCCTCCATCACTAAATATTCAACAGAATAGGTAAAATGTTGTAGTTGTGGTTTCTTGTTTTGGTTGAACTCAAGTCTGCCACACATGAATGGGGAGTGGGGTAATGGTGAGCAGATAAACTAAATTAACAGGAAGTAATGAGGGAAGGCAAGTACTATGCGTTTGGATAAGCAGTGAGGCCATAGAATCTACGGGCATTCGCTGCTGTTATCGCTGCTATTTTTCCCTCAGGATGCTGGCGTAACCCTGCCAGACGGGAAATAATGGTTTCGAGAAAAGCTGGCTCGTTTCTACGGCGGTCGCGCCGGGGGGACAAGGCGGGACTGTCGGTTTCGGTTAGGATTAATTCTAGCGGTACTTCGGTGGCGACCTTCCGGAGTTCAGAACTGAAAAGAAGAATGGCTGAAAATGACAGGTAGAAGCCAAACCTGGTGATTTGTCTCGCCACCTGCCTCGGTCCGGCAAAGCAGTGAAAAAGCACCGGTGTTTTGCAGCCTGAGACTACTTCCAGGGCAGCCGCTTCTGCCTGTCGGGCATGGATGACCAAAGGCAGATGCAAGTTCTCGGCCTGCGTCATGGCTTCCTCTAACACCACAAGCTGCCGTTGCCGCAAGCGGGGATCCCTGGTGTGATGGAAATCAGGGCCCACCTCACCAACTGCGACAATTTCTTCTTTGACATTCTTGATCGTTTGCCACAGCTGGGCTAATTTCTCTTTTTTGAGTGTCGCGGCAGTTCTGGGATGGACTCCGGCGGTCACATGGATGAAATCAGAATGTTGCCTCCGAATGGTCAAGCTCTTCTGAAGGCTTTCTGGGTCAACGGCAGATACTACCACTCCCTCCAGGTATTTCCTGGCGCGCTGGATCACCGCATCCAGGTCATGATCGTATTTATCTGAATAGAGATGACAATGGGCGTCGATCATGGTGCCACCAATTGGCCGTTCAAATCGTTGAAATCGTTCAAGCCGTAGGGGGGGTTACTGCATCCGCCTCAAAACCTTTCACCTCAACACCTTTTTTTCTTGGCCGGTACGGTGACCGGCCCTACAATCTCCAAATCCGAAATTCCTATTGTCCTTCTCTATGCTCCATGCCCTATGCTCTATGCCCTTTTCACAACGGACAACTGACCACTGACAACGGACACTTGCTAACCTGCCTCTGCCACGATTCCATAAAGACTCTCTTGCAGGTGGGGGTGATCTCGGAGTTGGTCTCCCGATCCAGACAGGGTGATTCTGCCTTCCTCGAGGAGATAGGCTCTAGTGGCCACACTCAAAATTCTGCGCACATGCTGGCCAGCAAGAAACAGGGTATATCCATGGCGGCGGATTTGCCTCAGGGTGTTACAAAGTCGATTAGTATCTTTGGGGGCCAGACCCAGAAAAGGATCATCAAGCATGAGCAGTCGGGCACCGCTCATAATACCTCGAGCGAGAATCAACATGCGCTTCTGTCCACCACTAAGATTCTTGGCGAGCTGGAGCCTCTTGTCAGTCAGGACGGGAAAGAGGTTAAAAACAAAATCAAGTCTGCCCTCTTTTTGCTGCCGCGAGATGTAGGCTCCCACCTCGAGGTTCTCCATAACACTCATCAGGGAAAAGGTTTTCATGCCCTCGGGCACATATACCAAACCGCGACGTACAACTTTGTGAACCGGGAGATCTTGAATGCGCTCGCCCTGGTAACTTATTTCTCCCAGGATGGGGCGCAGGAGTCCAGCCACTGCTTTCATAAGGGTGGTCTTTCCCGAGCCATTGGGCCCGACGACGGAAACAATCTGCCCCTCACATACCGTCAGGTTCACTCGGAACAGTGCCTGGATATCCCCGTAGCAGTAACTGAGGTTGCGGATCGCCAAAAGTGGTTTGTCCATTTCCATAGCAAGACTCTCAAATAATCGCACAGCGCAAGGCGCAGAGAGCATAATATGGCGAGACGGGAGATCGGGGACAAAAGAAATTTAATCATCTCGTCTCGCCAGGCTCGCAGTTAAGTTGTGCCTAGTACTCTATGCTCTATGCCTTTTATACAATTAACTACTGACATTTAATCTTCCTCGTGCCTCAACCCAGATAGGCTCGGATTACCTCGCGGTTTCTCATGACCTCCTGGGGCCTACCCTCTGCAACCTTTTCTCCATGGTCGAGGGCCAATAATCTGTCGGATACCCTGAGACTCAGGCTGAGGAAATGATCTATGATAAAGAGAGTCACCCCACGCTGCCGCACCCGACGAACCAAATCCACCGCCTGTTTCACTGCTACAGGACTGAAACCAGCCACCACTTCATCGAGGAGCAGGAGGCGGGGCTGGGTGGCTAGAGCCCGGGCCAGGTCCAGCCTTCGTTGCTCGCTAAGAGTGAGATCTCCGGCTGGTGTCTGTTCTTTGTGAGCAAGGCCTACCAACTCAAGGAGTTGCCTGGCTGAGTCAATATCCGTGGATTGAGCAAAAAG
>CBFDBW010000063.1:0-10128 GCA_965603145.1 uncultured Syntrophobacterales bacterium | reverse complement strand
TCAATGCGCACCAGCATCTGTCCCGTCTGCCAGCCGTGGTTACCAGAACCCACCCCGAGGTTCAGATTGGGTTCTGATATGTCCAATTCATCAAAAAAAATCTGAGACATGCCGTGGTCATAGTGCTGACCGGTGTGCACCAGAACTTCTGTGATCCGAGGGTTCTTTTCCTTCTCATTGTGGTCTCGGATCGCCTTACTGACAGGCGCTGCCTTGATGAACTGGGGCCGCGCACCAACGATGGTTACTATTTTCATCTAGTAACTGTCCTGAGATTAGTCACGGGTGTGTCTGAGGGGTCAGGTTCTGCCAACCGAGAAACCTGGCGAGTGAATCAAGGAATTTCTTGAAATCGTCGATTCGAGTTTGAAGAATCTCGTATAGCTGGAGGTCATCGACCTCCCAGTATATGTGAACCAGTCTGTTATGGAACTTGGCCATGTTTCTCAACTCATCAGTGAAATCCATATCCAGAGCCCCCACCTCTCCAATTACCTGAAAGGTATCAGCATAGTCCTCTGGAACCCGGTAGCCATTCAGGGAGATAACATGGTTACACATGTCGATGCATGACTCGATTGCGACGATGAAGTGGTATTTTGCACTGCCAATCTTATCAGGATCGTTAAGAAACTCGTTCTGACGGAGTGTCGCAATAACTCGAAGACGCTCAACGCTCTTTCTGAGCTCTGAGACAAGTTTAGCCATTTTTTCCTGATCAAATAGGGGCATTCATAACCTCCGCCAGATAACGCCTCCTGAAACGGGCAAAGTCGAAATATAGCTTCAGAATCCTACCCTCAAAGTCTGATCTTACATTCGGCTCTCGATCAACAATAACTCTTCCTTCACGAATAACGCTTTGACAGAAGGAAAGAGGTGCACCGTTAAGAACGCGCACATCTACAGAGTATTTGCAGATACCCTCTAATTCTTTTTCGAGAGCGATTTCAAACTCCAATGGTTTTGCCAACTCCGCTGCGGTGATGACACCAACGTCAATGTCAGCGAAAGACTCAGAGGTGATGAAAGAGCCAAACAAATATGTGACAGTGATGTCTGGGTGTTGGAGTATCAAATGGGAGGACAGCGCCTTTATGATTTTCTCTTTGTCAAAACCATTTAAGAAATGTTTCTTCATGATTTGAGGTTAAGCTCTGGAGGCCTCTTATCGTTCATGGCCTCGTATTGCCTCTTAGGTGCTGCGACGTGGCATAATCGGGTAAATCTCTTTTACGCGAGGCTCTTTCTTGAGGAGGAGCCTCATCTTTACACTACTGCTTCTATGTGGTTTCCCGTGACTCTTCGATACTTTCTACTGCACGCCTCGCAAATTGTCTCCTCGAGGTCAAAAGAAATCTGGACCCCGCATTCACACATCCACCCTTTTTGTTTACCGGGGTTGCCAACCACTAAAGCGTAATCAGGCACATCTTTCAATACCACGGCCCCGGCTCCGATAAAGGCATAGCTACCGATAGTAATTCCGCAGAGTACGGTGGCATTCGCCCCAATGCTCGCTCCCTTCTTAACCAGAGTGGGACGCAGTTAATCCATGCGCCTGATTGCGCTGCGGGGATTATATACGTTGGTAAAAACCATTGACGGACCGCAAAAAACCTCATCCTCGAGGGTCACACCCTTGTAGATCGAAATATTATTCTGGATTTTACAGCCGTTGCCGACTGTCACCTCCGGGCCAATGACCACGTTCTGGCCGATGTTGCAATTTTCTCCGATCCGGGAATCTGAAAGAACATGCGAGAAATGCCAGATCTTTGTCCCAGCACCAATATCGACTCCATCATCAACGTAGGATGATTCATGGACAAAGTAATCTTCAGCCCCGGACTCAAGACTCAGCTTCTCTGCCTGGGAAGAGGATTGCAATTGAATCTTGCACCCATCTTGGTTAAGCGACTCCTGCGAGGCTTGCAGCACCTTCAATACTCTCAGCCCTTCTCTGCCATCGGTTCTTGGGGCCATTCCTTTTGTGACGCATTCCAAGAAGTGCTGGCATTCCGCCTTGAGGGGTTCTTCCATTTCAACCTGAACAACTTCAGCCTCAGCTTTGGCAGCAACGGGAACACGCTGGAGCCATTCGATCTTGTGAGGATAAAGAAGAAGTTTCTCCTGGCTAACATCATCAAAAACCGCCATCTTTTTGTCGCCTACAACAACCAGTTTTTGTTCCTTGAATGGATGGAGCCAGGAGACAAAGATGTGGGCCCTGACTCCACTTGGAAAGTCCATGGTGGTGAGGGTTGTATCCGGTATCTGATGCTGCAAGTAGCTGCCACCAGTGGCGTATAGAGTTTTTGGCATTTCCCCTAAAAGCATCAGAAGCACGGAAATATCATGAGGGGCGAAACTCCAGAGAATGTTTTCTTCGGCCCTTATTTTGCCGATGTTGAGCCGATTGGAGTAGAGGTATTGAATCTTGCCCAACTCTCCGCTTTCTATGAGTTCCTTTAGCTTTCTTACCGCCTGATGGTATTGCAGGATGTGGCCGACCATGAGAGTGAGTTGTTTTTCTTTCGCCAGCTGCACCAGCTCTTCTCCATCATCCACGGTTAAGGAAAGGGGTTTTTCCACAAAAACATGCTTTCCCGCCAACAAAGCCTTTTTTGCCAACTCGTAGTGGCTCTCTGCAGGCGTCGCTATGGCTATAGCGTCTGCCGAAGGACCAGAACCATCGAGTAAGTCATCAAATCGCTGGACCGTAGGAACTCCATCATACATTTTCTGCAAGCTTTGGAGCACGCTTGGGTCATTATCACAGATGGCCGCCAGAGCACCCAGAGCATTGAAGTTTCGTACCAGGTTCTTGCCCCAGTAACCTGAACCAACAACGACTACTTTGGTCATATCAATATCCGTCTCTTTGATGGTTTGCTGTGTAAACAAGCATCATTCACTTGGGCTTTCCTTAGCCCAAGCGACTTGCCTTGTAGAGTACAGGGAATTTCAGGGTGAGAAGAATTGAAGCTCCCTGCAGCCAGCTGCAGGGACTCTTCGAAATGTAGGGAATTAATTTATTTTATTGTAGTTCGCTCGCTAACCCCGCAGCAAGCTACGTGGAATGCGCTCGCTGAAGCATTTTCACTAAGGTGAGGCAAACGAGCCAGAGCGTCCGTGGAGTAGTGGGACAGCGAATGCGGAGAGAAATTGCTTAGACGACTCCACACCTTTCTATCAATTCAACCACTTTTTTCGCTGCCGCCTTGGCATCTTCCTCATGAGACTGAATTACCAGTTCTGGATTCTCCGGTGGTTCGTAGGGCGCGGAGATCCCGGTAAATTCTTTGATGATTCCTGCCTGGGCCTTCTGGTATATGCCTTTCTGGTCACGCGTGGCACATATCTCAGCTGGACAGTCCACGTGTATTTCCAAAAATTGCCCATCAGAGAGCAAAGATCTAACCTGCTGTCTATCCTGGCGATATGGCGAGATGAAAGCAGTAAGGACTATGATGCCTGCATCCACAAAAAGTCTTACCATCTCGCCGATTCTGCGAATATTTTCGGCCCTGTCCTTTGCACAGAAGGTCAGGTCCGCGCAGAGCCCGTGGCGGACATTGTCGCCATCTAGCACATAGGTGGAGCAGCCTCTTTCATGGAGTTGCTTCTCCACAATATGGGCAATGGTTGATTTGCCCGAGGCTGACAGGCCGGTGAACCAGATAACTGCGCCCTTATGGTCGTGTGCCTTTTCACGATCCTCTCGGCTGACATAGCCGTTGAACCAGGTGACGTTGTTCTTTTTTGCAGCTTCAGAATTCATAATCAACTCCAAAAGAGGGTCATTGAGTCAATCCTCAACGCAGTAGTGTGATTCAGCGAGGAAGGGTCAAGACCAACAAAGACAAAAAAATCAAAAGAATGAACTATAACAGCCCTGTACCTCAGATGCAATACTAAACGGCATAGAAAGAGCTCATTTTCTCCACTACGTAGTCCTGTTGGACCTGATCCAGCTCGGGATAGACGGGCAGAGCCAGAGTTTCGGCCGCCGCTTTTTCGCTTTCAGGGAAATCACCTGCCTTGTAGCCCAGTTCCACGAAGCATTGCTGTTGATGCAAGGCCAAGGGATAGTAGATCTCAGTGCCAATATTTTTCTCGGTGAGATAGGCTCGCAGTTCGTCCCGCTCTTTTGCCCGAATCACGTATTGATTGTAGATATGACCCACCAATTTCGGATTGCGGATTGCGGATTGCGGATTTATTTCAGAACCGCTTTCCCAAATTGCTCTGGGTGGAACAATGAATCCTTTTTCGACCAGACTAGATTTTTGGAAAAGGGAATTGTAGTATGCAGCGTTTTGCCGCCGTTTGGCTGTCCAGCCATCCAGGTATTTCAATTTGACCAAGAGCACAGCAGCTTGGAGAGCGTCCAGGCGAAAGTTCCCCCCCACTAAATGATGATAATACTTGGGCTTCGAGCCGTGAACACGCAAAATCTTGAGCCTGTCTGCCGTTTCCGCATCATTGGTTGTCACCATGCCGCCATCGCCGAAGCCTCCCAGATTCTTGGAGGGAAAAAATGAGAAACAGCCAAAGTGACCCATGGAACCAGCCCGCAATGGCACCTCATTATGTATGGAGGGATATTCGGCTCCAATGGCCTGGGCACCATCTTCAACGACCACCAAGCCATACTCATTTGCTATTTCCAGAATACCATCCATGTCAGCGCATTGACCGTAGAGATGTACAGGCATGATGGCCCTGATTCTCACACCGGTTTCCCTATGTACAAGTCTTCCTGCGCCAGATTCGAACCTACATTCTGCCTCTACGAATGTTTTTATAGCCACGGGATCAACATTGTACGTCGCCGGGTCGATATCTACGAAGAAGGGTCTGGAAGAGGCCCGAACGATAGAGCCCCCTGTGGCAAAAAAGGTAAACGGCGTTGTGATAACTCCATGGCCAGACCCAATCCCAGCGGCCATCAGAGCTATAAGGAGACCGTCAGTCCCTGAAGAGACCCCCACCGCACACTGGCAGCCGCAGTAAGGGGCTACAGCTTCCTCCAGCGCCTCTACTTTGGGGCCGAGGATAAAGTGCTGCGACTCAAGGACCTCATCCACCGCTTCCTTGATCTCATCTCGAATGGTTTGATACTGTGCCTTCAGATCGAGCAGGGGAATGTTCATAACCGTTTATCCAATCCATCAATTACTCATTCGGAGTGGTCGCTTAAATGCAAAATGCGTTCCGCCGCCACTCCAATGGAGACAAGGCGATCAAAATGGCTTTGAATATCCTCGGTATGCGTGAGTAGAACATACTCGTAACCGTCCTTGGCCAGCTGTTCATAGCTTCTTACCATGTGACCAAAAAAAATCCGCCCGTTAGGTTTCTGGTCAAATACTCCGCCCAACTTGATTGAGGTGTCCTGCAGGAACAGGTGTGCCAATTCTGCAACTTCGCCGCATCCGTATAGTGTTATTCTCTCGACACCCTCCTGCTCCAGTCTGCCAAACAAGGTGACCAGCATTTCCCTGATCTCCCGGTAGAACCCAACGGAGTACCGGATATATTCATAGGTGAGACGGGATTTCTCCAGGGCACCTTGTGGAGTCAGCAGATATTTCGCTCTACTTTTTGGAATAGTGGTGATCTTGAAGTAGCCTTTCTTCGCAAGCCTCTTCATAAACGCATTGACCAGTCCCAGAGAGATGTTGAGATCACGCGCTAGCTCTCTCTGGGTGGGAGGGTGACTGGAGTCAACCGCCTCTAACAGCTTCAGTGTTCTTAGTTTATCTTGGTCCATTTGTTCAAAGAATATGGTAAGCGGTGAGCAGTAAGCGGTGAGAGGTTCATCTCTCTAAATGACCCAAAGGAGGCGAAAAACCGAAAGCAGAAGTTCCTTCTTCCCTGGTGATTCTCGTTCAGTCTGGCCTTTCCCGCTTTTCTCGCTTGTCTTCTTTTCTCGCTGCCGGAGCGACGCTCCGGCACAGCTTCGCCAACTCGGTTACATGGGAAAACCGACGAAAGAATGTGTTCGGGCTTGTCGAGCAGTCCAGTTTTTTTACCCAACTACGCTACGGTGCCACATTATTAATAATAAAACCAAGTCTCTCCAGCAGTGGTTCCAGCTCTGACTCCACCGCTCAGGTGTGCTTCAAGCGAGCATCAATGTGCCAGAGATAAAACTCTGTGTGTGCTTCTCCCCGCTATGGCCGAATGTTTATGCAAGTGTCGGGCCTTTTGTTCAATTTTTGAACATTATAGAGACCCCTACTACCTTGTCAAGCATTTTTTATAAGAATTTTCTATAAATAGGTTAGATTCATCAAGGGGGTTTGGATGATTGATACGGCTAGAGCGCACAGGGTTGCAAAGAACCTTTGCAGGAACAGGCTGATTGCCGGGCACCTTTTGTACAAAAAAATGGAGTGGCGAGGGGGTTTGGGGTTTCAGTATTTACCTGCTTAGTCGCAGGTAATGATGTCCTTGTTGGCCTCATATGTTTTGATCCCAATACCACGGACCTTTATGATGTCCACGGGCTTTTGAAAGGGACCGTTCTCTCTTCTGTAATCAACAATGCGCTGGGCATAGGATGGCCCAATGCGCTTCAGGGTGCTGAGCTGGTCAACTGAAGCTTTGTTGATATTGACTTTCACTTGTTGCTGTGCCAAGGCCGGACCGATGGCCGCGCCCAACAGAAAAGTGAAAAGCAAAATAACTGCCAAGGTCTGTCTGGTTAATTTTTTCATTCTGTCCTCCTCATGTGTATATGTGGTGCCCCTCGCCCCCAAATTCAGGCTGCAGCTAGCAGTGTGCAGCTGACAGCTAAAACTACGCCCTAGGCAGTATACCCTAGGCACATTTCTAATTTGACATTTGAAACTGAATTGATAACGATATTCCATCCGAGTGCAAAATGATAAACGAGAAACTGTGAACTCGCTTGTCCTAGATGCCGCTATCGGTGCGGGACTGAGCGGGGCGGAGCGAGCGCGCATAAATGCGCGATGCGAATTGCAAAATGAATAGCTGTCTGCTGCCAGCTAAAACAAGACCGCTAAGACCCCTCAGCGTATTCTCAGTAAACAAGTCTATCGTTGAATGGGTACTAATACAGGATTGTTGATGCCCCCAAAATTGTGAGGGTGCGCCTAAAGGGTAGTTTGCTCAAAATACACTAGCCGAGAAAACTAATTTAACCTAACGAAAGACGCTGTTTCTTGTCAAGATAAAAAATCATTTCCCGACTGTGACGTAGTCAGTGAGATCTTCTTCTCATGGGCTTTCACCTGAACGCTGATTTCTGCTGCAGTCCTATGTAGATAGATACTGGAGTGGGCACGGTTGTTGCTTGTTAGAGGTGTCACCAGCAAAACCTTTTTGATATCGCGCTTTTTTCCACCTGCAAAAGTATCTGCTATGCAGCTCGAAGATCAGACATTCGAATCTGAGACTTGGCAGACTGAATATCTGAAGACCTGGCCACGACTCCCTCTCGGACTTCGCCGCCACCTTGCCCGCATTGCTCCGCAAGAGTCATTTCAACTTATTTTGTCAGACGGCAATGACGAGGTCTTTGAAGCCTTCCTAGAAAACCCTAAGATTACTCAGGCGGAGGTCCTCGTCCTCATTGACCGCGCCCGGACACAATATCTCATTGAAAAATTGAGTCGCACCCCCAAATGGTATGCCAGCCATACCATCAAGAGGAGGTTACTGAGTAATCCTCACACCCCCTTCAGTGTCGCCTGTAGGATCCTTGACTATCTGCCTTTCGTGGAACTGAAACGGGTCATGACCAATGTTAACCTGCCGCGGGAAGTCCGCAACAAGGCACGAGAGTCCTTTCGCAGATCTTTCCAGAGACTCTCTGACGGTGAGACCCACATGATTTTTCTCAGCACTGAAGGGAGAGTGCTCAGAGAACTTACTGTCCTCACAGACAAAGACAAGCGCGCTCTTATCCGGCTTATGCAACAGCCGAAAGTTCCTCGGTCCTTGGTTTTACACCTTTCCCGCTCACAACTTACCCCGCCAGAGGTTATTCAATTGATTGCGCGTAGATCGTCCTGGATCATGGACACGAGCATCCGCCAAGCATTGTTAGCCAACGGCAAGACCCCGCAGAAAGTCAAAGATCTCATCAAAAAAGAGCACTCGTAGCTCAAACAAATTTGCCTTGGTGCACGCTGGTGCTCGTGCTATGATTCGTTCATGGTAAGAAATTTTTCCCCTTCCGCGGATCAGAGAGTTGTCGGATCCTTAGCTCAGAGCATCCTTGGATCAAGTTCACTCTCATTGTTCATTTTTTGCTTTTAATTTTCTGACCGGTTTTTCGGTCAGAATTACAGGGGTAATCGCCTCACAAATAAAGGGGGATATATGAGCAAGAAGGAGAACGGTGAGGTCCATGAGTTTTTTGAATTTGCTGAAAGCTTGGTGAAGCAGACCGGAGAGCTCGCCCTCAAATACTATGGCCGTGGCGATCCGCAGTTCAAGTTCGATGAAGAGTTGGTTACTGAGGCCGAACTGGCCATCCGCGAGTTCCTTGGCACCACCATCGCCGAGCGCTATCCAGAACATCACCTTCTCGGTGAGGGTGACGATCAAACCGCATACCGCCATGGCGAACGTGGTTTTCAGTGGATAGCTGACCCCATGGATGGATCCGCAAATTACCAGGCGGGCATTCCCATCTGGGGAGTATCCCTGGCTCTTTTCAAAAACTTCTGGCCTATCCTTGGGATGTTTTACATGCCGGTTACCGGTGACCTCTATAAGGCTTTGGCTGGACGACAGCTCATGGTCAACGACAAAAAGATCACCCTTGAACCGGAAGTAATAGCGAACAACGAATCAGTATTGCTTACCTACTCCCGCTTTCACAACGAGTTTGGTTCTACCTTTCCTGGCAAGATCAGAAATTTGGGGTGCACCGCCGCTCACCTCGGCTATGTGGCTTCAAGCCGGGCCGAGGCAGCCTTATTGAAATATGTTCACATTTGGGATCTGGCTGCAGGGTTGATTCTGCTGGAGGCTGCCGGTGGAGAGATTCGCTACCTGGACGGTGGCAAATTCCACCTCAACGATTATTTGGACAGTCAGAAAGTGGACAAGCCACTGCTTGCCGCACCTGCAGGCGAGCACTCAATGATTAGTCAATATTTGAAGCCACTGTAAGTTAGTAAACAGTGAACGGTAAGTGGTAAGTGGTCAAAAAGATTTATTAAGCTCTGTTCAAGCCGCTCACCGTTTACTGTTTACCGTTTACCAGTTACTCGTGATCCCTTGGGATTATACGACTCTTTAACCGCCACCCGTCTCTGTATTGGACATAAAACAAAGTCTCTAAATAATGCCCCTCAGTCATCTGCACCGCCACACAATCATCGAGTAAAAACACCTTTTCAATGCGCCAATCGCCCTGGCTGTGCGGTCTCGTGACGACCAAGTCAGCCGGATTTGACTGAGCCAGATAGGTGAAGAGGAACTGTTGGGCGGGAGTGAGATGTCTTTTAGGCGGCACCTGGCTGGGGGAAACCAAAGGCAACATCTTTGACACAGCGCCCGACTCTACAGCCATCTCTCGGAAGCGCACTTCTACACCCTTCTCCTCCGAACTTTGAGTCCCGCAAGACACCATGAGCCATGGAATCAGGAAAGGCAATAGTGCTCGAGTCATTCCCCCATGGCTAACAGAGCGGATTGCAAGTCTTTTGAGGATGTGACCCATAGTTTTTTCCATATTGCACATGTTATCCAGCCCTTGCTGTGGCCACACCTACGCTGTAATGCTTCCCGGTGATCAGGAATGAGAATTACTACAAACCGCACCAATGGGAAAGGGAACATAAAGGCAGACGAAAAGCGTAATCAACTAGCCCGGATATATCATGAATTGCTGTCGCGAGACCAAGAAGATGGGCGTGCCACCGGGAAACCGTCCCGCGGTACCGCGGGATTAGTTACGAGGCGTACCTGAACGGTACGTCGCAGGGGCCGACACCCGAGGACGCCCGGAAGGACGTCCATATCTATGGTCGCAGCAAGTGATTCATGATATATCCGGGCTACAGGTTTTACTTTACCAAGTTGAAGAAATCTGGAGCCGGCGGTGGGATTCGAACCCGCGACCTGCTGATTACGAAT
>CBFDBW010000062.1:0-10248 GCA_965603145.1 uncultured Syntrophobacterales bacterium | reverse complement strand
TACGTTATCCTCTCGACATACGACTACAATAAATTCAAACCGTTCATCGCTAAAGTAGTAGAAGATGCTACTGGCCGGGAGCTTACTCTGGCTGGTGACATCAACCTCGATGTTGGCTTGTCGCCTACCCTGGTGGTGGAAGACGTGAGCTTTCAAAACGCCACCTGGGGCTCACGGCCTGAGTTGGCAAAGCTAAAACGCTTCGAGATCCAGGTTGCGCTTTTGCCGCTCATTCTAAAGAGAATTGCAGTCAAAAGAATCCTCCTTGTGTCCCCTGATATTTTGGTTGAGACCGACAGTTCAGGCAAATCTAATCTCGATTTCGAAACCGAAGAAGGAGGAGAGCCTCAAGAATCTAAAGACAAGAAAAGTGCCCGATTCCCGAGAGTTTGTCTCATGCAGGCACTTATAAAAAACAGCCGTATCACTTATAAAGACGGCAAGTCAGCAAAATCCTATGTGATAACCGGACAGAGTCTCAAGTCCACATCCAAAGATTACGACAACCCCCTCAGATTGGAGTTCAAAGGAGCCTGCAACAACATTCCTCTGGAGTTCGAAGGAACACTGGGTCCCATCCAAGCACTGATAGATTCCAAGCAATCTTGGCCTTTAGACCTGACCCTTAAGACGGCCGGCACGACCGTTAGCGTTGACGGAAGTATAAGGGACGTCATGAATCTAAAGGACATGACTGTCGCCGTGCACGTTGAGGGACAGTCAATTCCCGAAGTTGCTCGACTCGTTCATATCAGTGATGTGCCTGACGTAGGACCCTTCAAAATTGGTCTCGGGCTCTCTGATGTCGCGCCCGAGACCTATAAAATCTCTAACCTTAAGGTTGCCTTCGCAGATAGTGACTTGAGCGGTTCAGCGGAGTTGAGTTTGGCCCATAAGCGACCTAGGTTCACAGCGACACTTTCATCCCAAAATTTGGACCTCAGACCCGTTCTGCCCCAAACGGAGTTGAGCGCAGGACCAAGAGAACCGTTGGGCAAGTCAAAGAAAAAACATGACAAGATTTTACCAGGCGAGCATCTGCCATTGGAAGTTTTAAAATACGCTGATGCCAGGCTCAAGTTCAATGCAGGAGCTTTTTTGCTTCCTCGTTTGGCGATCAATGACCTTACTTTCCACATGGTGCTGAATGAGGGGCACCTTATGGTGGAGCGGCTCGAGGCAAACATAGGTGGTGGAACCTTGGATGCTCAAATCGACTTAAACGTGCAGGGCAAAGATGCAGCATTGCAGGCGGAACTGCAGATCAATCAACTAGATCTTGACCGAATGCTCAAGAAGTTGGGACTAGAAGACGTCGCTGAGGGTGAGGTGGACATACAAGTCGATGTTGAGGGACAGGGCAATTCGGTGGCTGCAATAATGGCCGGACTGAATGGCAAATCCAGCTTTATCATCGGCCAAGGACAAATATATAACAAATACATTCATGTGCTAGGCAGTATCTTTAGTCAAACACTCCCCCGGCTGCTCAACCCTTTTCTGGAAGCAACTGAATATACCCAGACGAACTGTATCGTTAGCGGCTTCGCTGTCAAGGACGGTCTTGCACGCAGCACCGCATTGATGTTCGACTCGGAAGACATGACTGTGCTGAGTAAAGGAAAGGTCAATTTCACTACGGAAGAACTGGACTTTTCAATCAAGCCAGTGCCAAAGGAGGGAGCCCGCAAGAAGAAGATCAAACGCAGCATCAGCTTAAGTACACTAGCGAAGCAGTTCAGGCTGAGTGGTACGCTTGCCAATCCTTCGATTGAGGTCGATACGAGGCGAGCCTCCAAGACCTTTGGCAAGGGAGTGGGGGCCGCGCTTGTTGGCCCAGCCGCCGTGATTTCGGTTTTGTTCACTTCCAAGACAGGCGAAAAGGCCCCCTGCCCCACTGTCATCGCAGCCGTTGAGGAATGGTATAAGTCTTCAAAAAACCAAGACTCCAAAGATGAGAAGGTCGTGTCGAAGTAGGCGATTCGTGAATCATGCGGGCTAGTCAGATATGATCGAACATTTCGACCGTCTGTTGCCGCGCCTGGTGGATCTGAAGCCGGATGTCCTCTGCATTCCCGGAGACCACTCAACGCCGTGTAGTCTCGTCAGCCACCAGAAGCACCTTTGATCTTTTCGGCAATTTCGCGACTGAGATCACCCACCAGTTCGCTCATAGCCGAAACAAGGGCTTGGTAGCTGTCATCTCTTGTTTGCCTGCTGAAACTCGACTTCCAAATCCCAATTTGTCTCGCCGCTTCTTCGCTTTCCCCCACAGCCCAAATGTGGTAGTGCACTTTAAGTGAAGCTTCTCCTTCGAGATCGCCGTCGAAACGCATAACATCCACAACAATCTGGTAGTCGAAGTTTGGCCTCCTTCTCCATGGGAAAAATACGATTCTATCGGTAGAGAGTAGGTTGGAAAGGTTCCCCCCTAGAACTACGGTGAAATTCCTACCGAGAGGCTCTCCCCAGGAATGGAAGTCGTGAACGATGATCTTGTTTTCCTGAGTACGAGTAACGATTTCGGGCCGATTCAAATAGTCCCTCACCCTGACGGGACCGATTGCCAGCATAACACCCTCACCCTCCATTGAGGCCCGCTCCCCAGATGAGATGCCGGAAATGGGCTGTAGCAGGTAGAATCGCGTGGCCTTCTGAGTACCCTTGCCTAGGCAGCCCCCCAAGATCAAAAAGGAAGTAATCAAAACGATCCGTATCAAATAAAAGCGATTAAATAGCATCACCTACCTCCCAAGAGAAGCTTTCCCACGGATAATTGAATCTGGTTGCCTCTGCAGAAGACCTACCAAGGCATTGACTTGTCGGGCCATGCTCTGGAGTTCCAAGAGGGTTTTGTTTAGTTCCCACATAAAAACTGAATCCACTCCAACCACATCGTCCACTGAAGCGATCGTTACCTTGGCCTCTTTCAGGGCTAGGTCGGCAGAATTGAGTGCCTTCTGCAGGTCAGCAAAGGTGGGCTCAACCTGAGTATCCATGTTGTTTACAAGTTTGCGGGTGTCGCCCAGAGTCTCCTCGATGCTGGTGGTCAGCGGTCCGACCCGACCATCCACGTTACGAGCCAGTTTGCCGAAGTCTTGCAGGGTTTTGTTCAGAGAAGTGACGGCCTCCGCCAGCTCGGGAGAGGTCGCCAATTGTTCGACTCCCGCCAGCGTCTTCCGTAGATCTTCAGCCATCCCTTTGATATCTAGATTCTCAAGCGCCTTGGTTAATTGTTGAATAGTGGTGGGAAGCGTCGGGATTTCAGGCACGCCTCTCTCAATACGGGCGTAGTGGACTTCCGAGCCCGGGTGCATACTGAGTGCTACCTGGAGCTTACCCGTGAGCAGGCTCTGCATATCCAGCTGGCCTCTCAGACCTTTCTCCACCAGCAACCTGATAGCCTCGTCTGGGTCTGTTTCAATCTCCTCCAGTTGCTCCGCACTGTACTCACCTATATCCTTGACCCTGTCCGGAAACACTTCCACGTACACTGGTGCAGAGAATTTCAGGGTCTCACGATCGAATACAACCTTGACATCTGTTACCGTGCCTATGGCCACACCCTCAAGTGTCACCGGCGCTCCCACGGTCAACCCCTTTACTGAACCGGGGAAGAAAAGCACCCATCTAAACTTTTCTGCAAAGAATTTTCCTGATCCGAAAAATACTACTCCAATGGCCGCCAGAGCCACAGCTCCAACCACAAAAGCACCGATGAGCTTAGGATTTGCCTTCTTAGTCATAGCTCTCACATCCTGACCAAATGATTGTTAAGGGTTTTATCAAGCAACCGTTTTTGGTTATCTCGCCTGTTCCTTTTCTTCTCCCCGGGTGAGGAATCTGCGAACGGTTGGATCTTCAGACTCGGCCAGCAGTTTTTTAGGGTCCCCACTGGCGGTCATCGTCCTCTTGTCCACATCGAGAAAGATCGAGTTGTTGCCAATGGCAAATATGGAGGCCAGTTCGTGGGTCACCACCACCACTGTTGCGCCAAGGCTAGCCGTGAGCTCGAGAATCAAGTCATCCAGCAGCCGGGCGCTGATAGGGTCCAGTCCTGCCGAGGGCTCATCAAAAAAAAGGATCTCGGGATCAAGTGCCATGGCCCGGGCCAGGCCGGCTCGCTTCCGCATCCCGCCGCTGATCTCGGAGGGATAGAATTCCTCAAAACCCGCCAGCCCCACTAGTGAAAGCTTGAGAGAAACCACTTCACGAACCTGGCTGGGGCTTAAATCTGTGTACTGCTCCAGAGGTAGGGCCACATTCTCCTCCAGAGTCATAGAACTCCACAGGGCGCCACTCTGGTAGAGTATGCCAAAGTTTCTCATCAGCTGCTCTTGCTCCTCGGGGCTCGTCTCCCAGAAGCTGGTGTCTTCATAGAGGACCTTCCCCGTTGCCGGCGATTTGAGTCCCACCATAATCTTCATCAGTGTGCTCTTGCCGCAACCGCTCCCACCCATGACGATAAAGACGTCGCCACGGTTGACCGTGAAGTTGAGATCGCGCATGAGCACAAAATCACCGTAGGCCATGGTGAGATCATGCACTTTGATGTGGGGTTCTTTGTTATTCATATTTCCCGACTCAGCGCCCACTCTACAACAAAAGAGATTACTAAAATTCTAAATGCGAGTACCGAAATCAATAACACAAATTACCACAGTCCGAGTTTTCACTATGCTCTATGCTCTATGCCCTATGCTCTATGCACCCTAAATACCGATAATATTGGTAACAACCGCAAAAATGCCATCGGTAACTACAATCAGTACTATTGAGGTAACCACCGCCGAGGTGGCCGCATCTCCAACGGCCGAGGCACTTCGCCCGCACTCCATGCCTCGAAGACAGCCCGCTACGGCAACGAGGACGCCAAAAACCGCGCTTTTGAAAACCCCTAGGCCAAAGTGAGTCAGGTTGAGCGAAGCACGGGTCTGCTCCATGTATTGGGTAAAGGAAATATCGAACATACCCGCACCAACCACAAGCCCCCCCAGTATGCCCACCAAGTCCGCGTAAAGGCAGAGAAGTGGCATCATCACTATGAGGGCAAACATGCGCGGCAAAACCAAGAACTCCATGGGAGAAACTCCCATGGTTATCAGGGCATCAACCTCTTCGTTCACCTGCATCGTCCCGATCTGAGCGGCAAAGGCAGCACCAGTGCGACCAGCCATAATGATTCCGGTCATTAATGCCCCCATCTCCCTGGCCATGGCAATACCGACCAGGTTGGCAATATAGATCTGCGCCCCGAACATGGCCAATTGAACCGCACCCACAAAAGCGAGGATCAATCCCACCAGAAAACTGATGAGGGTGACAATCGGGAGGGCGTCGACACCACATTGCTGGATTGTCAACCAAAGGTCTGAGCGACGGAACTTGGCCTTGCCTACAAAAAACTTACCGAAAGCGATAGTGGACTCGCCCAAGAATGTGACGAGGGCGCCCATGTGGCGGGCGATGTCCATACTGGCTTTGCCGACTTGCACCAAGAACGGTTCACGCAAAGCCTCTTTGCGTGCATCTTTCTTTTCTGGGACAGCGGCAGCAAGGTCCAGTAGCCGTCGCACCCCGTCCGGCAGCCCTTCCCTGTTGGTATCGATCTGGCTTTGGCTGAACTGATCAAACACTTTGATGAGGAAAGTGATTAAACCGCTGTCCCAGCGGCCAAGATCTTGGGTGTCAAAAGCGAGGCGCTGGACTGGAGGTCTGGAATCGGCCTGCTTCTTTACTTCTTCCACTGAGGGAAGTTCTTCTTTGATTGTCCAGTCCCCAGCGAGCCGGACAAGCAGGGTGTCTTCGGCCGGTCGACTGAAACTTATCTCGCCTGGTGCTGCCGCTGCTGCCATACCACCGTCCATTTGTGTTCAGAGATCTAGCAAAGCTCAACTAAACTAGTCTAATATATATCCGAAAACTCACTTTTCGGCTGTCATTCTGAGGAGTCCCGCCAGCGGCGGGACGACGAAGAATCTCATGGCTCTTGGGTTTCCGGAAGATTCTTCGCGGAGTTTATCCTGAGCCTGTCGAAGTGATCAGAATGGCAATGTGGGGTTCCCGGATGAATACTAGACTAATCACCAGACTTTAGGGAATCAATGCAAGATATTCAATTTATTTATATAATGGGTGAAATACCTTAAAGATATAGTTTTTGTTTTTTCAGGCACGAGCCGCGGCGGTTGATGAAGCTAAAGCAACCCTATCCATTGATCGGAGAGGATCGAAGCTAGAGTATTATATTGATGTTTTTGTAAATTTTCAAGCCTACTCTATTCTGTATCCGACCTCCATCATGTCAGCCGGGTGTGAAGTAATATGGACTTCCAGGACTCAGAGGTGTATATATATGCCCTGTCTGTGTTTTATAGTTTCTAATCAATGAAAACGCTGCTATGCAAATGAATCCAAGTGGCACAAGTAGGAAAAAATTCATTTTTCAAAGAACAGGAATGCCAACTAAGTCGGCATAGAATAGTTAGTCCCAAATGAAATCAGTCAAGCGAATTCTTGCCGCAGCACTAGTCTTGCTGGCTGCTGTACTTCTGGCAACAATCTCCATCTATCTCCTGGTTGACGACGCCACCCTGGTCTCGCACCTGGTCAAACGGCTGGAATCGTCGTCAGACATCCGGGTCCTGCACCGGGGTGATGCCAATATCACGCGCACCTTGACACCGACCCTGACTGTAGATGATTTGGTCATGGCGGATACCGGGAGACAGTACCGGGTTGAAACCGGTTCGCTGGAGGTGCAGGTCAGCCTGCCGAGATTGCTCCTGGGGCAGTTGGACATACCACACCTGTGGATAGGAGATACCAGGGTTGAAATCAAGGAAGATGAATCGCCCACCAAACAGGCGGCCGCGCCGAAGCTGAAACCTGGGCCAAAGCTCTCCCCCCTACCACTCAAACCAGTATTACACGATATCCGGATTGCGAAACTGGAAATCATTCATGAAGGTGGCACCCTGCTACTGAAGGATAGCCATGTACGTGAATTGACCCTGAACATTTCTCCTGACAACGCTGTGGAATTAAGCGGACGGGCGGAGCTTGCCAAGCAAAACATCGAGGTCAAAGCCGTACTGCAGGATATGGACGAATACGTTGGCGGACAGCCGCTGGCCTTCTCGGTTGGAATGGAAAGCACGCTGTTACATCTTTCTCTGCAGGGCCACATCGATTTTGAACAACCCGATCCCACCATCGAAGCAGCTGCCCGTGGATGGACACCGGATGCTGAAAAGATTGTAACGTCCATCCCTGGAATTGAGATTCCCGGCAAATTAGCATTTGAATCACAATTAAAGGGTACTTTTGCCCAACTTGCCGCCGAGCAGATCAAAGCAACATGGAAGGGTCCCGAACGGTCCAGGGTAGAGCTGAAAGGGAGTATCGCAAATGTCATCAAGCTCGAGGGCGTGCACCTCGACCTGACCGGCAAGCTGGACAACTCCCCCTGGTTAAAGCCACTGCTGCCGGAAAGCGTAGGCGCATTAAAAAGAGCCAGCGTAGCAGCGCAGATCACCGGCGCTTATCCAATGCTTGCGGTCAACGATTTCGATTTTCATGGCAAAACAGAACATGACCTGGACCTGTCGCTATCCGGAAAATTTGACCTAGCCCTTTCCTCAACCGGCCTGGAGCCGGTAAACATGCGGACTGAACTGGTATTTGCCGCCCCCAGAACTCGGGCAGCACGGGTCTTGATTTTTGACGAAATACCGGAATTCGGAGCCATTACCGGCAGCTGCGATGTCCGCTCCCAGGTGGGTGATCCATCGCTGGAGAATGTGGTGGTTCAGATCAAAGACGCGAAGGGTATTCAGGCAAGTCTGAGCGGTAGGATTGACAAATTTCCCCTGGCGGACCGACCCAACAGCGGTTACGATCTGGACGTATCCATACGAGCAACAGAGGGTGCGGTCGTGGTTGAACGGGTCGGCATGGAACTGCCTGAGTTTGGTCCTCTGGACCTGGCTTTCAGAATCGAAGGTTCCACCCAGGCGTTGCAGCTCAATGAGATCAAGCTGGCCGCCGGCAAGGAAGACGGTGTCCGGACCGGCGTCCAGGGGCAACTGTGGTTTGGTGACTGGGATCAGACCGACCCCTTTGAGACCATCGACCTGAAGCTGCAGGCACACAGTCACACTACCCACGCACTTGGCGCATTCATTGGGCAGGAACTGCCCGAGTTGGGCCCACTCAAAGGTGAGGCCCGCTTGCACACGGTCTCCGGCAAACATCGGCTCGACCAGCTTCATATCCAGACCAGAGAGGGCGCACCTCTGACTGCTGCAGTCTTCGGTTCGGCCGACCATGTCACTCTGCTCCCGGAGTTGCTTATCCGGGAGATCAAGCTGGATGCCAACGCCAGCACCGATGATACGGCACAACTCAATACGGTATTCGGGCTCAAGGATGAGATCCCGCCCATTGGGCCACTCCAGGGGATGGCACAAATATCCGGCGATGATCAAAATCTTGTTATCAACGGGGTCTTCATGGAAGCAGGTAAGGAAGACCTGCTCCTGGTGAACCTGAGTGGCCGGTTGGGTAAGCTCAGCGCCGTCAATCATTGGCAGCCGCAGAATACCAATCTTTCCATCCGGGCCAATTCCAGCAGCAGCCGCTCCCTTGCGGGAAAACTGGGCTACCGCATCCCGGAACTGGGACCGCTTGCCGCCCAGGCCAAGATTCTCGACAAAAACAAAAAGGTTTCCATCGACTCCGCCCAATTATTGCTGGGAGAGATGGATAATCCAGTAGTTCAAGCCACAGGTTATATCAATGACCTGGCAGCAATGAAGGGCGTCAAAGTGGATGCACAGTTGCATCTAGATGGCCGCAGCTTTGGGGCCTTTGCAGATTTCCACAAACTGCCAGACCTTGGTCCTCTAACAGGCCAGGTGAAAATCTCAGACAGTGATGGAACCCTGGGCATCGAGTCGCTCCAGGTCGAAACCGGGCAGCCGGAACTCCTGAGCCTTAAGGTGGACGGCCGCTTTGACAATTTCAAAGACCCTTCCACCCTGCTGCTCAACAGCAGCCTGAGTGCACGAGACCTGCAGCTGATTGGGGCAATCTTTGATCGTAAATGGCGCGCTATTGGACCGGTGCAACTGGATACTGAAATAAAACGTACCGGCAAAGGCAGTGACTGGACCAGTACGTTGACTGCAGGCAAAACCGAGGTGCAGGCAAAGCTTAACACTCTCTTTAGAGCGACTCCCAAGCAGATAAGCGGTACTATCACAGCACGCAAACTGTTCTTATGGGATCTGGTGGAAAAGGATAGCGAGGGAGAGAAAAAGAAAGCTTCAAGCAAGGAGCCCGTTTTTAGCCGGGAACCAATAGAGTTCGACTGGCTGAAAAAAGTCGATCTGGACATTGCCATCGAGGTTGAATCCTTTGCCCAAGAATCGTTACTGGCGGAATCCGCTCAGTTCCACGTGGGGCTCAAATCAGGCCTCCTATCCATCAGCCCGGCTCATTTGGTTTATCCAAAAGGAAAACTCGAAATGGATCTGCAGCTTGATGCGCGGGATCATCCTCAATTGACCTTCAAAACCCTCGGCAAAAACCTTGATCCCTGGCTGACCCTGAATATCCAGCAAGAGAAAAAGCGCTTTGAGGCGAGGTTGGATGTTGATGTGTCCTTGGACACATCCGGGTTAAGCCCGCATGAGCTGGCGGCAAACAGCGAGGGCAGCATCTATATTACGATGCAAAACGGCAAGGTCTCTGCCACACTTGTTGATCTTGTTTTTGCGGATATCGCTGGCTGGGCCTGGAAGAAAACAAAAGGGAGGAAGTTTGACGATATCGATTGCGGGGTGGCCGATTACAGCATCGAACAGGGCATCATATCGACAAAGGCCTTTATACTCGACTTCGAGACCGCTACCATTACCGCCGGGGGAACCATTGATCTTGGGCGTGAGGAAATCGAATACGTCCTGCTGCCCAAGAAGAAATCTCTCCGAATCTACAAAGCCGACCCGGTGAAGATCAAAGGCCCGTTGAACGATCCCAAAGTAAAGACGCTTCCCTGGAAATCGGCCGGCACCACCGTCGCCAAGATCGGTGGGATTATTTTTGCTCCCTATATTTTCATCCCCCTCACCGCAGCCGACTACGCGGCAAGCAGAGTGAAAATCGGAGATGGGAAATCGGCTTGTCTGGAATATCAAAAGACCCATAAAATGGAAAAACAGCCGCACAATTAGGGGACCTCAT
>CBFDBW010000061.1:0-10328 GCA_965603145.1 uncultured Syntrophobacterales bacterium | reverse complement strand
CCCTGGTGGAGAACTTCTTTCTCAATTTTCGGGTAGACTACCAATACAAGAGTGACCCGCAGGAGGGCAACAAGAGTTCCGACACGTCCCTTGTCCTCGCAATAGGCTATGAGCTCAATTTCTAAATTATCACTACTAGACTGTGACATTCTAGATCGAGCCACCATATGGTGTTCTCGATCTCAGGACATTTCATGCGATTAAGACAGGTGTAGGTATGCAATATTAGGGTATACTTTTTCAAAAAAATTTGACCCGATCAAATCCTCTGATTATGTTAAGTTCCACTAATCGTGCATAATACGCATGGGGTTAGATCCATGGGTCATAGACGACTCGTCCTTCTTACCTTTGTTCTTTTCTTTTTGACCGGTTTCACCAACCTGTCCGCACAATCTCCAACCATTGAGCCGAGTGAAAAACAACTCTCAACCGGAGAGCCTTTCATCTACAGGATCGTACCTGATGCGAGAGGCGGTGAGGCATACAAACTTGTTTACCTCGTACCTGTTCCCATCGAGGTTTTTTGGAAGTTTAAGACGGATTTCCATGGCGATTTTGTCAAGAAAAATAAGTACGTGAAAGAACAGAAAGTCATTCGGCAGGAACCAAATTTGGTAATAATAGAGAACAGATTGTCAAATAAACCTGAATCCAGCTTTAGATGGCGGAACATACTCTATCCGAATAGATATCGTTTGGACTTTGTCCTGGAAAATCCGGAGCAGTGCGGCCAAAGATTCCATTACGGCCATTTCCAACTCGAACCCCTCGGCTCTCAGACCAAAGTTTCCCATGAGGCTTATTTTGATTTTTTCGGCGCTTCCCTCTGGGCGTATTATCCTTGGGAAGGTGGCATGTATGCATTCCTGGATTACATTGCCAGGTGGGAGCAGGAGACCATTCTGAAGGTGAGAGATGATTATAATTGAGGGATTTTAGATTGAAGAGCTTAGTACCTCGCCGTAAGGAATGCGTGCAGCCTCAATCTGCAATCCGAAATCCGCAATCACCAAGACTGTTTCCTTCAAAATTCGAGTTAAGCGATAGTTTTTTCTTCCTTGACATCCACAATGTGGCTTTGCTATTCTAACGTCTATCTAAAATTATCCTAATTATTTTAGTTATTTATAACTAGTCATTGTCTTCCAGTCCGATAGGACAGTCCACCAACCAATTTGATTGAAGATTTTTCTTTTCTCAGCCGGTGCAAATCTTGCCTTGAGGGGTGAGATAGGATATTTTTAAGTACCTCACAAACTTCGAACTATAAGCATCATTCCTTCCCATCTGATCTATTCAAGGAGCCTTTTGTAAGGTGGACCGGAGAACTTTCCTGAAGATTGCCGGTGTGAGTGGCTTATCCTTCGCCGCCAGCTGCACCTCCCAACCAGAAAAAACCTTGTACTCCCTCGTTCAGGCTCCGGATGACATGGTAACCGGCAAGGCTACTTGGTATGCCTCAACCTGCAGGGAGTGCCCAGCCGGCTGTGGTGTCTTGGCTAAAAACAGAGAGGGCAGGACCATCAAGGTTGAGGGCAACCCTCTCCATCCCATCAACCGGGGTCGGCTGTGCATGCGGGGCCAGGCAGCCTTGCAGGGAATCTACAACCCAGACAGAATCAAAACTCCCTTATTGAAAGAAGCGGGGAAATGGCGCCCGGTAACGTATGCTGAAGCAGAAGCCATCCTGCAGGCCAAGGCTGAAGCAGCGGTGAGGAACGGGAACGGTAGAGTCCGGATGCTTACTGAGGTCGTGGGGGAAAGCCTTTTGAACCTCGCAAGCCAGTCCTTGAAAAACTGGGATTCCGAAGGGCCGGTAATCTTTGAACCTTTCGGATATGAGGCCTTGAAGGAGGCAAATTCCCAAGTCTTTGGGCTCGATGGACTTCCATCGTATAAGATGGACGAGGCTGATTTCCTGGTATCGTTTGGTGCTGACTTTTTGGAAACGTGGTTGTCGCCCGTTGAGTACGCCAGAAAATTTAAAGATATGCACGGACTGAGGGGGCAGAATAAGTCTCTGTATTTTCATGTAAGCCCTTATCAATCCCTCACTGGCGCCAATGCAGATTTCTGGTTCTCTTGCAATCCCGACTCCGAACATTTTATCGCTTTCGGACTTTTGCGGGAAGGCATACGTCATGGCAATGGTAGATTTCTGCCAGAGAAGGTCCTAACTACCATTGAGACAGTCTCTTCTCTTTACACCAGGGAAAAAGTCTTCGAACTCTCTGGTCTACCACCCGAACTCTTCGACAAGCTCTACATTCATCTACAACTGGCACGAAAGCCTCTTATCCTCGGTACCAGCACCAGCGCAACAGGGGCCAATAGCCTGCAGGCCAACATAGCCGTCAATCTTCTCAACCTGGTTTTTGATCCTGACCTTGAACTCATCGACTTCTCCAACCGCCACCGGGTGGAGACAGCTGCTAGAAGATCCACAGTTTTAGAATTCTTCACGGGATTGAAGAGTGGTGCAGCAAACCTGCTCCTGTTGAACAACGTCAATCCCGCTTTTGCTTTGCCCCCTGGAAGTGGAGTGAGAGAGGCCCTGGAGCGGGATTCTTTGTTTGTGGTAAGTTTCAGCAGCTTCATGGATGAGACTGCCGAGCTGGCTGATTTGATCTTGCCGGTCTGTCTGCCACTGGAGGCCTGGGATGAGTATGGAGGGAAAGCTGGGATTGTCTCAACCCTGCAGCCAACCATGGGCAGCTTGACCGGGGCACCAAACATTGGAGATGTGTTGCTGCGTGCCTCCTTTGGACCACAGCGACCAGTCAAAAACTTCCAGGCTTACCTCTTTGCCCAACTCACCCTCAAAGATGTTATTCAGGGGAAGAGAGACTGGCTCCAGACTTTGCAGCAGGGAGGGCTCTTTGAAGCAATTCAGCAAGATCGTCGATTACCAGTCAGCCTTTCCAATACATTTCAGTCTACCATTACCACTCCTCCTACTCCCAAAGAGAACCATCTTGTCTTCTTTGCTGTCCCTTCCATCCGCTTCTTCGACGGCAGGGGTGCCAACAGGCCATGGCTTTGTGAGGTCCCAGATACGCTAACTCAGGTTGCCTGGCAGACTCCGGTCTTGATGCATCCCGAAACCGTGGCTGCCAGAGGTCTGAAGCAGGGCGATATCGTCCAAATAGAATCCCGCTGGGGCCAACTACAGATGCCAGTCTACGAAACGTTTGGTGTTCATTCTAAGGCTGCGGTGGTGGCTATCGGTCAGGGTCATAGCGCCTACGGGCGTTATGCAAGTGGGAGAGGACTCAATCCGATTGAACTCCTTTCTCCAGAATTGGAGCCAAATTCCGGCGGCCCCTTTTTCGCCGCAGGCCCCATTGCTCTTGAGAAGACCGGCCGCTCAATAAAACTGGCGCACACTGATGGAAGTTGGAACCAACATGGAAGAAAAATTGCCCTCTCGGTTCAATTAAAAGATCTTGCTTACCCTGAACATCACCAAGGGCACGGGCTGGGAATGTTGGAATTCCCTCTGGTGCTGCCTTTACCCGAGGCCTATGACCGCAAGACCAGAGACATCTATCCCCCGCACCAGCACGAAGATTATCGATGGGCAATGGTGGTGGACATGGACAAATGTATTGGCTGTGGCGCCTGTTCCACCGCCTGCTATGCCGAAAACAACGTGGCTGTGGCAGGTGAGGAACGAATTGTTGAAGGAAGGGAAATGGCCTGGCTCCAGATCCAACGATATCAAGATCCAAAGCAGCGCGAAAAAATCACCTTTCTTCCCATGCTTTGCCAGCACTGCGACAATGCTCCCTGTGAGTCTGTTTGCCCGGTCTACGCCCCACATCATTCAAAGGAAGGCTTGAATAACCAGATTTACAATCGCTGTATCGGCACTCGCTTCTGCTCCCAGGACTGTCCCTACAAAGTACGACGATTTAACTGGTTCCTGTGGGAGTGGCCGAAGCCGCTCAATTTGCAGCTGAATCCCGACGTGACTGTGCGCTTCAAAGGGGTCATGGAAAAATGCTCGTTCTGTATCCAAAGGATCAAGGACGCTCACAATAAGGCGAAAAATGAGGGCAGAAAAATACTGGACGGTGAGATTCAACCGGCCTGTTTGCAGACCTGCCCCACCGGTGCTTTCACCTTTGGCAGCCTCATGGATAAGGCAAGCGAAGTAAGAAAAAAGGTCGAGGACCAGAGAGCTTACCAGGTAATGGGATATCTGAACACCAAACCGGCAGTGATCTACTTGAAGAAGGTGGTACAGGATATATGAGTGAGTCGCCTCAACTGACATACGGTGAGATCGACCGCACTGTACTCGACACCCTGCGTCCCCCCACCGGCGGCTATTGGCTGGTCATTATGGTGCTTATCATGGGGGTGCTCCTGGGAGCTGCTTGCTGGGTTTATCAGATTTTTGTCGGCATCGGCGCGGGCGGCCATAACATCCCCGTTGCCTGGGGTACCTACCTCATTAATTTTGTCTTCTGGGTAGGTATTGCCCATTCCGGCACTCTCATCTCCGCCATCCTCTACCTCATGCGAGCCGGCTGGCGCAATCCCATTGCCAGGGCAGCGGAGACCATGACCGTCTTCGCCGTCTCCATCGCAGGCCTTTTTCCTTTCATTCATCTGGGACGTATATGGCTGGTGTACTACATGCTGCCCTATCCCAATCAGCGATATCTCTGGCCCAATTTCCAGTCTCCGCTGGTCTTCGACGTGGTGGCCATCAGCACCTATCTGACCGTGAGCAGTCTGTTCTGGTACACAGGCCTGATCCCGGACCTGGCCGCAGTGAGGGATCGGGCCACCGGAGTTCGCAAGAAGATTTTTACCATCCTCTCCCTCGGCTGGACCGGCAAACATGAACAATGGCGGCACTATACCAGGGGCTACCTCTTCTTTGCGGCTCTGGCAACCCCGCTGGTGGTCTCAGTGCACAGTGTGGTCTCTTGGGACTTTGCTCTCAGTGTGGTTCCGGGCTGGCACAGTACCATCTTCGCCCCTTACTTTGTCGCCGGCGCTATTCACTCCGGACTGGCCATGGTCCTGACCCTGATGATCCCCTTGAGGAAGATCTTCCGCTACGAGAGAATCGTCACCATGAAGATTCTGGAAGCCGTGGCCAAGACCATTATTTTCACCGGCCTCATTGTGGGTTATGCCTATGCCGTTGAGTACTTCTTGGCCTGGTACAGTCACAACACCGTCGAGATGGAAGCTTTTCGCTGGAGAGCCTTAGGTGATTACAGCATTGAATTTTGGATAATGGTGGTGTGCAACACCGTGGTTCCCCTGCTCTTTTTCTTTAAAAAAATACGAACGAGCATCCCCTGGCTGCTTGGCATTTCCATTCTGATAAACATAGGAATGTGGTACGAGCGTTTCGTCATCATCGCCGGCAGCGTGGCTCACGGTTTCATCCCTCACGCCTGGGGACTGTATCGCCCATCCGCTATTGAGTTCTGCATCATGATTGGTAGTTTTTCGCTCTTTTTGCTTCTCTTCCTATTATTTGCCAAACACCTGCCTTCCATCTCCATGACGGAGATGAAGGAGACCTTGGATCATGGAGAAAGCCATGGCGACTGATATTAGTGTCATCGGGCTCTTTCCTGATGAACAAAAGACTGCTGCTGTCATTGAGGCCATGTCAGGGTACCCGTGGCAGATTGACCGGGTTCACAGTCCCTTTCCCAGTCACAAGATTTTCGACGCCCTGAAGCTAAAAAAAAGCCCGGTGGGATGGATTACCCTTGTGGGTGGCATACTCGGATTTTTCACTGGCTTCAGCCTTGCCATCTACACTGCCCTTGAATGGAAACTTATTGTCTGGGGCAAACCAATAGTCGCCTGGATCCCTTTTGTGATTGTCGGATTTGAATTCACCATTTTGTTTTCAGTGTTCGCCAATGTCTTGGGTCTCATTGTTTTAGGCAATTTACCCGATTACAAGGGTTTAGAAAAATATGATTCACGCTGTTCCGCAGATCACTTTGGAATTGTCGTCTCCTGTGAGCAGGAAGATCAGGAAAAGGTGGTTGATTTTTTCAAGAATCAAGGAGGCGAAGCCAGGGTATTTGAGTAAGAAGGCATAGAGCATCCTTCGACAAGCTCAGGACTGGTAGAGCATAGAGCATAGGGAAGGACATTAGTCATATGCCTTCAGCGTCATTGGGTCATTACGCTGCGCTGTCATTTGCTGTAATAGGTAGAAGCGAAATTATTAATTTCGCCTACTGGATTCTGGACTCTTTGATTTCATATTTTAGTTCACTTTAGGCATTTTAGACACTTTAGACATTTTAGGCATTTCTGTTTATGAGTAGATCCAATTACAGTAGAACACCTTCAAAGACCGTGCTTTTAATATTCGGTGTTCTTGTTCTCGTGGGCTTTGGCACCTTTTTGGTCCAGCTTGGAGGTGAGCATCCAGAGCGGGGTTGGCAAGCCTATCACCTCAATTTCCTCCTTTGGTCTGCTATTGCCCAGGGAGGGCTGTTGTTTTCCATGGTGATGCATCTCGTTGGGGCCAGGTGGAGCCGGTCGATGCAGAGTCTGGCTGAATCTTTTGCCGCTTTTTTCCCTCTGTCATTTATTCTTTTTATCCTGCTATTTATAGGAAGAGAGTATCTCTTCCCCTGGTTGCACTACGAACATGGCAAAGAGTTATGGCTCAACATACCCTTCCTCTTTTCCAGAGATCTTATTGGTCTCTTGCTCCTGTACGGAATAGGGCTCGCTTATCTGTACTATGCCTTGCGCCTCAAGTTGGATCCGGAACAGCAGGGGGGGCCACTGAGGAGTTTTCTCCTTCGAGGCAAGACGGGCAGTGTCGAGGAGATCGCTGGCTTTAAGAAAAAAATGACGGTGTTGAGTGTGCTCTATATTCTGGCCTATACTCTCGTCCTCACTCTCATAGCCTTTGATCTGGTCATGAGCATGGAGCCCCACTGGTTTTCAACTCTTTTCGGTGCCTATGCTTTCGCCAAGGCTTTTTATTTGGGGCTGGCTGCCTTGATGATTCTCTCCGCCATCTTCTATGTTGGCAGAGATGGAGAATCGAGTCTGACCTCTGCCCATTTCCATGATCTCGGCAAGCTCCTGTTCGGCTTCTGTCTGGTGTGGGCAGACTTTTTCTATGTGCAATTGGTGGTCATCTGGTACGGCAACATTTCCGAAGAGGCTATCTACGTTATCCAGCGGGTCATGCTCTCTCCCTGGAATACATTAGCATGGGGTGTTTTTCTTGTCTGTTTCGTGATTCCTTTCTTCATTCTGTTGAACCGGAAGGTAAAGTCAAAACCGATCCCCATGATCATTCTTTGCTCCGTGGTCATTGTTGGCCTCTGGTTGGAGCACCTACTTCTCTTGGGCCCCGCCTGGAATCACCATGTTTCTTCGCTGCCTTTGGGCCCAGCGGAGGTATTGATCTTTTTGGGCTTTTTGGGACTCATGGCCTTTTCCGTAGCTTCTTTCTTGCGCTTGTTTCCTGAGTTTACTCCAGGACGGACGGGTTAATGACAGATCAGCTCAATTCAAATGATGGCTTCTTGCTAGCGCTCAAACGCAACAGGGCTCCCGTGCTCCTCACCTTGTTTTCTGCCCTTGCGATCGTCCTCTTTCTCTATTTCTTCTATGTTTTTGCGACGAATATAGGCCCGGAACAACCCATACCTTTCAGCCATCAGTTGCACGTTGGGGTCAAGAAAATACAGTGCCTTTACTGTCACCCCTATGTGGGCTACTCTAATCACCCTGGCCTGCCACCGGTGGAAAAGTGCTTGCACTGTCACAAGTACATCATTGCCAACCATCCCTGGATCCAAGAAGAGCATCGGTATTTCAACACCAAGACGCCTACTCCATGGCAAGGGGTGTACTACCTTCCTGAGCATGTACTGTTCAATCATCAGCGCCACATACGGAAGGAAATTGCTTGTCAGGAGTGCCACGGCGCGGTGGAGACCATGCACAGGCTCCAGAGTCATCGCTTCAAGATGGGATTCTGTGTTGATTGCCACCGGGAAAAGAAAGCCAACCTTGACTGCTGGCTCGCATGTCACAGTTAGGAGAAATTTCTTGATGTCTTCAACCAGCCAAGAAAAGCCTAAAACCTATAAGACGGCTCGAGCCTACTGTCTCACCTCCGCACTTTGGTTTACTATGGCTACCTCAGCGGGAATGATCGGGGCAGGATACCTCATTGCTCCTGATTTCATGGCCAACATTGAATGGATACATTTTGGCAGGATTCGTCCCATCCACGTGAACATCAATCTCTTTGGTTTTGTCACACCCGGACTCCTGGCAGCGGCCTTTTACTTTATTCCCAGACTGCTGAAAACTGAGCTTTACAGTGAAAAACTCGGTATTGTCTCCTGTGTTCTCTGGAATATTTACGTTTTCGCCGGCGTTGTTGGAATCGCCCTCGGCTATACCCAGGGGAGAGAGTATGCCGAGTTGGCCTGGCCGGTGGACATTCTGGTGGGAATCTCCTTTGGCCTGGTGGTCTTCAACCTGCTTATGACCGTAAGGCAGAGGAAAGAACCCATTCTCTATGTTTCCATCTGGTATGCCTGTGCCGCCGTCCTTCTGACTGCCACAACGTATTGCATCGGCAACGTAATCTGGCGGCCGGACACTGGTGCCTTACTCGGCATCCCGGATGCAATCATCCTCTGGTTTTATGGTCACAACGTCTTCGGGCTTTTGCTGACGCCACTGGGATTGGCTGTGGCCTACTACGTCCTACCCCTGGTCTGCCGCAGCCCCCTGTACAGTCATACCCTGTCGTTGATAGGCTTCTGGTCCCTCCTGGTGGTCTACACTCACATCGGCACCCATCATCTCCTGCAAGTTCCGGTTCCCACCTGGCTCAAGGTAATTGCCATTGTGGACAGCGTAGCCATGGTTATACCGGTAATGATTTTTCTGATAAACATCTGGTACACGGTGAAAGGCAAACTGGGTGTGATCTACGCCGACATCGCCGGCAAATTTATTTTTACCGGCACCATCATGTACTTCTTTGTCAACATCCAGGGCTCCATCATGGCCCTACCCCAGGTGCAGCGGGTGACCCACTTCAATAACTGGGTTGTGGCCCACGCCCATTTGGGAGTCCTTGGTTTTGCCGGAATGACGGCTTTGGGAGGGCTGTACTACATCCTGCCCAAGATAACAGGCAAACCTCTGTACAGCAGGTTCCTGGCGGACTTGCAATACTGGTTTGTTCTCATAGGTGTTGTCGGCTTTACTATAGGGCTCACAATCGCCGGTCTGATCCAGGGTAACGCCTGGATTATCGGTGAAACGCTCTACCGGACGCTACCGGAAATACACATCTATTACGTGGCCAGGGCCTCAACCGGCCTCCTGGTTGCAATCGGCGCTTACTTGGGTCTCTATAATATAGTGAGAACGCTATTCTTCAATCCCGGAGTATCAAAATGAGGATGACTCCGAAGGTAGTGGTGGTAGGTAGCTTGGCGATCCTTGCCGCTGTGGTCTTTGTCATGGTCTGCTGGCCCTATGCTAACAGAGACATGACCCCCTCAGAGATCTACCGCCCTCGATCTTCGGTGGAAGCTGCCGGCAGAGTCATCTATCTGCGAAACGGCTGCGTCTATTGTCATAGTCAGTCCATCCGGGCAATCGACTGGGGCCATGGGGCGGAACGAATTGCCCAGGCAGGGGACTATGTGGGAGACAGGCCTATCCTTCTGGGTTCACAGCGAACCGGGGTGGATCTCTCCCAGGAGGGGGGCGAGCACCCTGATGACTGGCATATCGCCCACTTTGTCAGTCCGCGTTACACCAGACCCAATTCCATCATGCCTCCTTTTAAGTGGCTTGGCACGGAGAGGCTAAACACCCTGACCCAATACATCCAGAGTCTCGGGATGAAACAGGCTGATGTGCGGATGGCGCGGCAGCGTTACTGGAAAGAGGAGTCCATCAAGGCTTATGAGGCTGGACCTGATGCCAATGTCAAATGGCTTGCCGAGATCGTTCCGGAAGGCTGGCGCAATATCCCCAATCCCTACCCTACCACGCCGGCGGGGCTGGAAAGGGGCCACATGATCTATCAACAATTTTGCATCGGTTGCCATGGTCCGGTGGGTGACGGCATGGGTCCGGCTCAGCCATATATCTATCCGCCGCCACTCAATTTCACCATTTTAAAGGGCAGAGAGATATCCGGCGGAATTATTTATTACCAGCTTATGAACGGCATAACCGGAACGGCCATGCCTTATTTCAAACGAGAATTGGAATCGCAAAAGATCTGGGAAGTTGGCGATTACGTGGCTGTTTATTTTATCAATCAAAGC
>CBFDBW010000060.1:0-10415 GCA_965603145.1 uncultured Syntrophobacterales bacterium | reverse complement strand
CTTAGGGTGCACCGTGAATCCCGCTGCGTCTCCCCGTGACAAAACAAAGCCATGGGGCTTTATGAGCCGACACCTTCTCTGGCCTCTCTGGGGGTAAACGTTCATTATAGTCCGGTAATCTCCCCAAAAATCCAAATGCCACAGGGCCAAACCCTCGACGCGATCATCCTCAAGGTATTTATCCACACAGTCCATAATCGAAGGGAGGTCCTCTTCATGGATGACTTCATCTGCCTGAAGATAGAAGGCCCAAGAGCCGGTGCAGTTGAAGAGGGCAATATTAGTCTGCTGAGCAAACAGGTAACCACCTGTGTTCAGATGTGGATTCCATTGACTCTGAATAATTTTGATCTTGGGATCCCCGATGGATTTGACTAGATCAAGGGTGCCATCTTCATCCGGTCCCACGTTGACGATGAACTCATCCACAATTGGCAAAATAGATTTGATGCTTTCCACAACCGGAAAATCAAATCTGATGCTATTACGGACAAATGTGAATCCTGAGATCTTCATTTTTCTCCCTAGGTTTTCTCTGCCACAACCTCCCCAAAGACCTTAAACAGCATTTTTCCATGGTTTTCCCAGGTGTATTGAGAAGCCTTATGGGCGGCCTGCTCGCCCATGGATATTCGCTTGCTCTCTGACAAATTCAGATACTCCTCTAGCCTCTCACTCAGTTCGTGATGGCATTGGGGATCCTTCATTACAAAGCCTGTTTGGCCTGATTCAATAATTTCAGATGATCCTGCCGCAGTAGTGGTCACTACCGGAGTGCCACAGGCCATGGCCTCCAAGCAAACATTGGCGAATGGGTCACTTCGGCTTGGCAGAACCAATAGATCGGCAGCACCGTAATAGATCTCCGGATTATTCACCCAACCAAGGAAGAGTAGTCTTTCGTCCACGTTGTCAGGTAACTGAAACGACACTTGCTTTTTCGTCAACCCCACGGCCAGAAGATAGACTTCATTATTTTTAAGGGTAGACATTGCTTTAACAAGTGTTTCGAAACCTTTTCTTTTCGGCGCTGCCCCTACAAACAGCAATATTGTCTTGTTCTCAAGTCCCAGTCTTTGCCGCAACTGTTTGCCAGCCTTGCTGACTGCTGGGTTAAACTGCTCTCGATCAACCCCATTATAGATCACATTAAGTCTGGCAGAGGATTGGGGCAGCCCATAGAATTGTTCTATCTGAGAAGCTACCAGTTTAGAATTGCAGACAATTTTGACCTCGGGGTCAGACACAATCTTTTTCTCTAATGAGAGCAGCAACCTGTGTCGTAGAGATAAAGCCACCAAGAATCGAGCCAAACTTCCCCGATAGCGACTGTCAATCCAGACAGCATGAAGTGGATCGGATATTCTACAGACATCCACCGGCTGTACTCGAGACAGCCCGTAGGCAACATCAAACTCAGCTCCCCTGAGGACCTGGCTGGCCTTGGCAGCAAAAAGATAGTTCTTGAGAACAGACCCCCTTGCCTTATACCTGATAGGAATGAAGTCAACCTCTTGATTGCATCCCTCCTGCTTTCTTGCTATTAGAGTTACCTCGTGACCAAACTGGGTCATGGTCCGAATTATCTGAGCGCAGTAACGTTCAGCTCCGCCCCATGAATTACCGCATTCCCGTCGGATAACGGCGATTTTCATTTGATTTTACCGCTTGCAATGGCCTGGAGTTTCTGATCGTGCCGTGATATGCGAGCCACTTTTTTGCGTATCTTTCTGACGATGATTGGCTCAGATATTAGAGGCAAATATCCTTTATAAACGGACAAAAAAGACTTCTTTAGGCGGTGGTACTCCTCACTATTCAGGACGTTTCGGGAGGAATAGTCCAACTGAGCTAAATCTTTAACCACCCAGTTCAAACGAGGTTGGCCATTCTGTCCTCTGTAGTAACGAAGCCTCTGCAGATCTATCAAGCTGACATCTTCTGTCTGAGGAGACCAAAAGAGATGGCAGAGATAGAAGTCTTGATGCGATAAGCCCGTCGAGTGAAAATAACCAGCAAAGGCAGCCAATTTTTTCACCATCTTTATCTTGTGGTCTATATCTGCCTTTTCCCTAAACAAATCTTCTAACCGAGAACCACCCAACTTTAGAGTGACCACAATTGCTCGTTTGATTATGCCTGAACGGTGCTCGATTCCAAATGCCACCGGTTCAACGGCTTTTATCCCTAGCTTTTTCAAGAATAGTGCTTGTTGCCACTCATTTTCCGGACCATATTTATCCCGAAATCCTCTTAAGATGTACTTGACAACCCCCACCCCTGGACCAAAGTAACGCTTAACAAAAAATACTTCGCCCCCCAACTCCAGAGTTAGAATCTCTCGATCTTTCTTGGCCTTAAAAGGCTTCAATTCAGGATGGGCCCACAGGTCTTCCCAGGAAAGATCTTGAAATACGGATTCAAAAGAAATCTGGACCCGAAGGTAGTTCGACCGGAACCTTACTGCCATCGGTCGCAACTCCGTCCTTCCCATTTGGAGTTCACCCTAGTATCTAAAAGCGACTGGCTTCCAAGCTTTCCCGCCCTCGTATGGAACCGGTTTTCCCGAGACGCCACTGTTGCCCCTTGAAGAGATTTTGTCTCTGCCCTTACGAGGGGAAGGTACCTGATACACTAGTCGATAGGTTTAGCCTCATCAATCAGCATGATGGGAATATCGTCTTTGATCTCATACAGAAGCTTGCACTCGTCACAGATAAGGCCGTCCCCTAAATCGTTCAAGTAGATCTCTCCCTTGCATTTTGGACAGGCCAGAATGTCCAATAACTCTTTACTAATAGCCATCGTCTACTCCTTATTCACTTGTTCAACCACAGTTTGAAAAACATCCTCCACTTTGAGTGCCGTCATGCACTCCATAGTATCACAACTTTTCTCGAAACAGGGGCTGCAGTCACGGTCTACCCTCAGCACCTTGTGGGCCATACCATAAGGTCCGGTGCGCCAGGGCGCAGTAGGGCCGAAAAGTGCCACTACTGGAGTCCCGAGAACTGCGGCCAGATGCATCGGACCACTGTCGGTTGAAACAACGACAGTAGCATTCTTACAAACATAAGCCAGTTCCCTGAGGTTGGTGGTTCCAGCCCAGTTATGAATTCCACCAACACCAGCTCCCTCTATGATGCGTGCAATCGTATCTCGATCTTTTGTACTGCCAGTGAAAACAACCATCGCCTGCAGTCTTGTTACCAACTCAACAGCCAACCGGGTGAAGTTTGCCTCCGGCCAGAGCTTCGTGGGCCACCTGCTGATGGGGTGGCAAGCCACGAGGGGAGATTTACTGTTTGGCCTTATCTGGCGTAGTCTTTCCTGCAACTGGTGTTCCTCGGTAAGGGTCCAGGGAGCGTGAACCCGAACACTGTCCACCTCGGCTCCCAGATAGCGTATCACATCCAGATACCGCTCCAGGGCGTGTTGATCAGGATCATAGGGTGGAAGTCTTTCGTTGAGAAACCTCCAGCTTCCCTCACGAGTGCGGTCGAAACCGATCTTGCGCCTTCCCCTCGCCAGACCAACCCAAATTGCGCTCTTGAGCAGCCCTTGCAGGTCAATGACCACATCATAGTAACGTTGGCGCAAACTACCACAGAATCGAAGAATATCTAAAGACACTTTTGGCCATAACAATGGATTCCTCAGCTCTTGCAGCCAAGAGCGCCGCCGGCAAAGCATTATCTCATCAAGTCCCGGGTAGTATTGAAGTAAATCAGCGGCCTCTTCTTCTACCAGCCAGGTGATGTGAGCAGAGGAATAGTGGTTTCTGAGTGCTTCAAAGGCAGGAATGGACTGCACCACATCCCCCAAAGCACTCAGTTTAACGAACAATAGATTCATCTCGGTTCGCGACCTATCAGGAAGCTTTCTCAGGCATATCAGAAAGGATCCATTCCACAGCCTCTGCGAGGTCCTTAGCAACAAAATCCGCTTGCACCTTGCTGCTGTGTCCAAGGAACTCAAGCTCCCCCTTTCCATAACCTGTGAGCACTAATATCGCTTTAGCCCCTGCATTGCGAGCCATTTCCACATCTTTGAACCGATCCCCAACCACGTAGGACTTTTCAAGGTCGAGGTTCATCTCCTGAGCAGCCTGTTTCATGAGCCCGATTTTCGGTTTGCGGCAGCCGCAGCCTCCTGACTCCTCCTTGCTTGGCGGCGCATGAGTGCAAGTGTATATGCCGTCCAAAAAGGCGCCCTCTTTTTCCAGCAAATCACTCATCTTTTGATGAACTTGATCGATGAGTTCCTTGGGAAAATAGCCGCGTGCTGCGCCTGACTGGTTTGTAATAACTACCGCCTTCAAGCCGCTTTCATTAATTCTCCGGATTGCTGCCGCCGCACTGGCTAGGAGAACGAAGCGGTCCAAGTGGTTGATGTACCCCATCTCTTCATTGATGGTACCATCCCTATCCAAAAAAACCGCTACATGCATGGTCTCACCTTGATAGTCAAAATGTGTTATTCCCTCTTCTCTTTGTCACCGCCTTCCATCTCCGCCAAGAGCTGCTCTGCAGCAGTGGCGACCTCATCCACGGTAATCGCCTTCATACATTCCAGGTCCTCTAGACAGGACCGTTGGAAACATGGGGTGCAGCTTACATGCTCCGGGTGGATTACTACTGCTCTCTTATTTAAAGGCGCAGTCTTCTGGGGATCAGTGGAACCGAACAGCGCCACCTGGGGAATATTCAAGGCAGCAGCCACGTGCATAAGTCCAGAATCATTGCTAAGAAACAAGGCACACATACTGACCAGAGCCAGGGCCTCAGCCACTGTGGTTTTTCCAACAAGATCAATGGGAGGGCGGTCCATTACCATGCTGATCTGCTGTGCAATCAGTTCCTCCCCCGGTCCACCCAAGAGAAGAAATCTTCGTCCTGACTTCTGCAGCCGTTGCAGCACCTCACCAAAACGTTCCGGAAACCAGCGTTTTGTCTCTCCATACGCTGCACCAGGATGTATGCCTATAAGAAGTTCCCTTTTGTCGATGCCCATATCACTCAGCAAAGTCAGACCCATCTCAATACATTTTGCCTTGAGCTGTAACCGCGGGATGCGGTCCACCCGGGACGCTCCCAAACTGCGGAGCAGGCCAAGGTAGTAATCCACTTGATGCAGCCCACGCTCTTTACGTCTGTCCCGCAGTAGGTGGGTCAAAAGCCAGCCGCGGCCATCAGTGGAGTAGCCCAGCCGCTCTGGAACTCCAGCAAGCCATGCCACCATGGCGGAGTTCAGGGAGTTGGGCAGAAGAAGAGCCAGATTAAATCGCTCCCGCCGCAACCTCCATCCCAGCCCAAAGAGATTTCCGATTCTATCAAGACCGCTTCCCCTCTGGTATCCGACAATCCGCACGGCTGACTCTCTGGCCTCAAATAACGTGGCTACACCTGCTCGAGCCAGTACGGTCAGATCAGCCTCGGGCCAAAACTGGGTGCAACCATCCACCACAGGCAAAGAGAGCACCGCATCACCGATCCAGTTGGGAGCGACAATGAGAATCCTTTTGTTCACCTTTGCCTTGGCCACGGTTGATAAGGTCGGGTTTTCCATCTCTGATGCACCCAGAACCACTGTTCGGGATGACGTCTCACGTAACTCTCAATAATTCTGTTGAAATTAGCAGTGTTTTCTTCCATATCACGCCTGGTGTCACCACTCCTATTCAAAACCACTTCCGGCTCAAAAACAATCCGATACGAGCCATTGGGCTCCCTCACGTTGTACGCAGGAATTACCGGAGCACTCGTTCTCAGAGCAAGAGCGCTTAAAGCCTTGTTTGTGCAGGCTATCTCGTTGAAAAATGGTACAAATACCCCCTCATACCATGCGGGGTTCTGGTCAATGAGTAAGCCCACCATCTCTCCTGCCGCTAGCAAACGTAGGACTTTGCGTATAGAACCCTTTTTGGCAATGATCTGATTGCCTCCCCGGGTACGGATGTTAGCGATCAAGCTGTCCAGGAAGGGTATATCCAGGGGGCGGATCACTATATTGCCTGGGCGGTAACGCAAGGAGTAGGCCAACGACATTAGTTCCCAGTTGCCAAAATGAGAAGTCATAAACAAGACTCCTCTTCCTTTTTGTAAAGCAGCATCGATGTTCTCCACGCCGTCAAAGGTCACAAATTCATCCATCTCTTCTGGTGTAACCTTTCGAATATATGGCAATTCGAGAACAACCCTTGCAAGATGGATGAAGTTTCTGCGGGCTATGTTTCTTCTCTCCCTTTCGGTCAGTTCTTCTCCCCAAGCAAGCTTGAGATTGTTCAAGGCTATTGATCGATGTTTGGTATCTAGTCGAAACCAAAGCCGCCCAAGGATCTCCGCCAGTCTCCAGCTAAACCGTAATGGCACAATTGCAGCTATGTCCATGAGCTTTTCTGCTAATTGCTGCAAACTCATCACTCTCACTACCCCTGATCCTTTCGTGCTCCGTTGGATGTTGTCAAGGATCTTTGCACCACGGATTTGAGCAACGAACTGTCTCCATCCAAGTCAATCTCCACTGCCAGTACCCACAGCTCCATACTGTCGGGAAGGTCATCGGGTAGTCGTACCCAGTCTTTTTCTGTAGTTAGCCACAGCTCTGGATTCTGCTCTGACGCCTCCTGCGCTAGTGAAGTCAGGAGTTCGATTGTCAACGGATAATGATCGGGCAATGCGGCAGCATGCACCAGGTCTGCGCCCAGATCACGGACAGTCCTGAAAAAATCATCCGGTTTGCTGATTCCGGCAAAAGCAGCCAGCCGTTTATTCATTACAGAGCTAAGGGGGTGCTCCCTCTGAGTGGTTGCTTTGAAAAGACGAGTGGCACGGTGCGTTGTAGTAACAACTGTCCTGTCCGGCCATTGGTTAACAAGATTCTTATGAGTCTGCTCAGCCTGCGCGCTGCCATCGAAGCGGCTGAGCACCAGGGCCTGGGCTCTAGTCAAAGCCGTGGTTCGCTCCCGAAGTATACCCCGGGGAAACAGAGAGCCATTCCCAAAAGGTTTCTGTGAGTCAAGCATTACCACATCCAGATTTCTGGCGATGAATCTATGCTGAAAACCGTCATCCAGGATCACCACTTCACACCGAAATTGCTCCACCGCAGCTTCCGCAGCCAAAGCCCGTTTGGTGCTGCACAGCACTGGAATACCCGGTAGACGTCTGGCTAACAACTGCGGCTCATCTCCTGAAATGTCACTGCCGGCGAGGATGTTTCTGCCATCGCTTACGACCAGGACCCTCTTGGTTTCCTCCCCCTTGTACCCCCTGCTGACAACTCCAACCCGCCAACCTTCCTCCGAAAGAAACCGTGCCAGCCATATCACCATGGGCGTTTTGCCCGTTCCCCCCACCGCAAGATTGCCCACACTTATCACAGGGCAGCTCAATTTGTGTACTTTTAAGATTCTTAAATCAAAGAGAAGATTGCGAAATATCGTCAACTTATCATAAGACCAGGCAACCACGGTTGCGACCATTCGTAAAATTCTTATCCCCAGAGCTTGTTCCTCCTCAGCCAGAATCAGCCCATAGATCTTCTCGGCCAGTCCACCGTGCTTCACTCGATAATACCCTGTAGGTCCTGGACTATTGTTCACTTGGCCGCTCACTATCAAGGTAGTTCAACTTTTACCCAATAAACTCTTGATAATCGCAAGGTTCCGAGCCACAGCTCCCTGGTGAGGCTGGAGGGCTCGTTGTGCTTTCTGGACCTGTTCTTTTGTTGCCGCCGGCTCTATCAACCAAGCCCTCAAATGCGCAAAGAGTTTATTTTCATCTGAAATTTGAAAGCCACCGCCGCTTTCGGTCAGGATTGCGGCAATGTCTCGGAAATTCTCCATGTGAGGACCGAAGACAACCGGCAGTCCTCGTTGGATCGCTTCCAGAGGATTGTGCCCCCCGAGGGGCACCAGGCTCCCGCCTACAAAAGCGAAATCGCCCAGACTGTAGAATCGCGCCAACTCACCAATGGTATCGAGAATAAGCACATCCACCTGGGCTCCCCTGCCCTCTCCGGCGGGCAGTTGGCTTCGAAGTAGGGTTTTCCAACCACTCTGTGACGCCAGTTTGAAAACCTCTTCGAATCGTTGCTGATTGCGCGGTGCCAGAATGAGACAAAGATCAGAAAATTCCTGGCGCAGCCGAGAATAGACTCTGAGGATAATATCCTCCTCTCCCGGGTGAGTACTACCTGCAATCCACGTTGCCAATGGCTGGGTCCATTCAAGTTCCCTGACTAGCTCCTCCCGCTCCTGTACAGCGCTCTTGGCCATAGGTTGGTCGAATTTCAAGTTACCAGTTACCTGTATTTTGGCAGCCTCCACACCCAGCATCCTCATCCGTTGGCCATCTTCCTGGCTCTGCACGCAGAAAGCATCGATATGACCAAAGGGGTGGGAGAAAAATCCACGCAACAGTCTATAACGGGGAAACGATCGGTCCGAGACTCTACCATTCACCAAGGTGATTGGAGTCCTCTCTCTTGTCAAACACCAAAACAGATTCGGCCACAGGTCTGTCTCCACCAAAACAAACAGACTCGCTCCAATGCTCTTCACCGTCCTTTGTATCAGCCACCAGAAGTCCAGCGGCATATAGAGAAAGTGGCAGTCCAGGGAGGTCAGCTTCTGGCGGGCAACGTGCTGCCCTGACTCAGTCGTGGTGGTAATAAGAATTTTGTAGTCAGGGAATTGTTTTCTCAGGGCATGCACCAAGGAAACAACAGATAAAACCTCACCCACGGAAAGAGCGTGCACCCAGATCACTTCACCACTTATTGGTCTCGTCAGACCCTTAAGACCGACTCCCAAGCGAGGACCAAAATTCTGGCGGTATTTGCCGGTGAGCGATCTCCGTAGAGCTAGATAAAGAATAACACCTGGGAATGCCAACAGCCACAGGACATTATAGAGCCAGAACATGTGGGAGGCCCGCGGATATTTGTAGGTTGGTTCTCTGTGGTCTCATCGTCCTCTGAACTTACTTGTTCACCTGACCACTTACGTTGGTCACGATTTTGTCCGTAGAGTTATTATCGACTTGGGCGAACTGCATGTCATATAAGCGACAGTACTCACCGTCGCACTCCATCAACTCATCATGCCGCCCCTCTTCTACAATGCGACCATCTGAGATAACCACTATACGATCCGCATTTTGGATGGTGGAAAGTCGATGAGCTATAACCAGGGTTGTCCTTCCGGCCATGAGGTTCTCTAAAGCCTTTTGCACCTCCAACTCCGCTTCACTGTCCAGCGAGGAAGTGGCCTCGTCCAGGATCAAAATTGGCGCGTTCTTGAGCAGTGCCCTGGCTATACACAGCCGCTGTCTTTCCCCCCCTGACAGCCGCGCCCCTTGCTCACCGATTGAGGTGTCGAAACCCTGGTCCATTTTCATAATGAAATCATAGGCGTTTGCTGCCTTCGCCGCAGCGGTTATTTCTCCGTCGCTCTTATTGATATCACCATAGGCAATATTGTTGCGCACAGTGTCATTGAAGAGAATGGTCTGCTGGGTCACTATGCCTATCTGGTTCCGGAGTGAATCCATGGTCACATTCCGCACATCAATACCATCGATCAGCACGGCCCCATCAGAAACTTCATAGAACCGGGGAATCAAATCCACCAAGGTGCTCTTACCTGCCCCGCTCACTCCCACAATTGCAATGACCTCGCCGGTAGACACCTTGAGGTTAATATCCTTGAGCACCGGTTCGTTGTCGTAACGAAATTGCACGTTGTGGAGCTCAAGCTCCCGTTGGATGGGTGGCAGATGAATGGCATCCGGTTCGTCTTGAATTCCCGGCGAAGTATCCAGGACATCATAGATCCTTGTGGCCGCCGCGATTCCCTCCTGCACCACATTGTTTACTCTACTCAGTCTTTTTATCGGCTCGTACAACAGAAGCAAGGCGCCTAAGAATGAGAAAAACTCTCCAGGCGTGGATACCCCTTGGATGACCCTATAACCCCCGTAGAGAATAACAAAGACAACAGCGATACCGCCGAGAAACTCCATCAAAGGTGAAGAGAGGGCTCGTACCATCACTGACTTCATTAAATAGCGAAAGTATCTAATGTTTTCCCTGCTGAAGCGCTCTTTTTCATACTCCTCCATCCCGAATGCTTTGACAATGCGGTTCCCACTGATTGTCTCGTGAAGAATTACGGAAATGTCCCCCATGGATTCCTGGCTCTTGGTACTTATCCGGCGAAGCATTCTGCCAAACTTCACAACTGGAAAAAATGCAAATGGTAAAACCACCATGGCGATCAGGGAAAGCTGCCACTCCCTAATGAACATGACGACCAGTAGTCCAACTAGGGTCAGTGGATCTTTAAGCAACCCGGTAATCGCATTGGAGACAGCTCCCTGGACTAAATTTACATCGTTGGTGACGCGAGACAT
>CBFDBW010000059.1:0-10462 GCA_965603145.1 uncultured Syntrophobacterales bacterium | reverse complement strand
TACAAAAGCAATTATAAAATAAATCACTCTGTATTTGGGACTGATGAAATATAGCGATAGCATCAAGGCAACGATCGTGCTGGCATGTCCGGAGGGAAAGGAAGTTATCTTGCCTTTCAACTGGAAAAATTCAAACCCATATAACTGCTCTTCAAAAAACATTTTTGGTCGGTATCTTCCAAAGATGAATTTAGTTATAAGTACCAACACACCCGACAACGAAATGGATAAGAACACCAATAAAGCTCTATTCGACCATATTGCTCTCTTCCTTATAAATCTGAAAAACATAAAAATTATAGCTGAACAAATTAGGTAAAATGTTGCTATTCCCAGTTTGGAGATATCTTTTAGGATTCTCCTGATTTTGTTGCTAGAAAAAATTGAGTTGCAATATTTAGCTATGGGCAAGTCAAAGAAAAAATAACCGATAGCACAAAACAACACTATAAGTGGAAACGAAATTAATATTATTTTTGCAACCCGCTTGCTTGAAGTCTGATGTTGAGTATTGTTATTCATGTACTCTTTGGTCGGTGTTGTCGATGTGTGATTATCCGTGTTCATAAGGGGCGGCTCAAGGCTCAAGGCACAGGGCACAAGGAAAAATTCGAATTTGGAAACCGGGAACCCGCCCGAAGGGTGGGAGTCCGAAGGACAAATGGGAATTTCGAAATTAAAGAATCACAACCCAAAATTCGCAATTACCTCCCTATGCGCTATGCGATCTGACCTGACCCCAAGGACCAGGTTTTCGAGGTTGAATAAATTTTTACTTATTTGACCTACCGTAGAGATTCAAAGTCAGCCGTTTACCCTTTGTGTAATTAAACCCCTTTATCGTCTCCAGGAGTAGAACTGACCCATCAGAGCCGGAAAGTGTTTTATGAAATAGATCATCTTTCCTTTCTCTTATAAGGGCTAGGCCGCTCGGATTTTGCCTGAGGTGTAACGCTGCCTGAGGCGCATTCACCAGTTTGGTATCAGTACCACAGAGGAAGACGAGACTAGGCTCATGGTATCCGGCGGCTGCAAGCACTGGTGGCAAACCACTGACTGACTCGCCATACCGCTCAACCGCTCTTGCCACGCTCCGACTCAGCCAGAGCCCATCCGCATTCGGCAAGATAACATGCAGTGTCGGAGCTAAGATGAGAGCCGCCAGGATCACGGCAGCAATGGCCGCCTCCACCAAACGGCCACGTAAAGCGTTCCAAGCAGTCAAAATGAGCATAAGAACGGTTGCCAAGGCAGGCCAGAGCGTGAGCATATCAAATCGACCGTCGATGTAAACCGGGAATGCCACGATTACAGCTGCCAGGACTACGCTTACCAATACCCAGAGGACAAAACCAACTCGAGCAAGCCCCCAACGCGACAGGTCCCATGCATCTTTTGTCCCGGTAAGGAGCAGACGCGCTGTGATCAAGGACAGTGCGGGAAATATCGGCAAGATGTAGTGCGGCAGTTTCGTGGGAATCAGTTCGAACACCAACCAGACCGGGATTATCCAAGCCAGACAAAAGCGTTCTTCCATCCCAGAGCGTCGTTTCCAAGCCTGACGCAATGCCGGCCCGAGAAATAGCGATCCCGGCCAGAATGTCAAAGCAACCAGCAGCAGATAGTAGCCAGGTAGAAACCCATGTGATTCGTGCCCGGAAATTAACTTTGGCAGCAAATCCGACCGGAGTGCGTCACTAAAAAATGCGCCGTCGGTGGCCAGGGTGATGGCAATTGCCCATGGACAGACTATTACGGCTACCAATGGAATCCCTAGATGCAACCGTAAACTGCGGAGGAGAGATACCTGCCGATCCACCGCTATGAGAGTAAGAATGGTAACCAAGCTGACCAAGGGCGTTATTGGTCCTTTGATCAGGATGCCGATGCCTTGGGCCGTCCAAAAGAGTATGGGCATCCCCCAGCCAACAGCCTCGCCACGTCGAGCCCTAACATACAGGTTTCCCAGCGATCCTTGCGCCGCCACGACTGTGGCGAGCAGGGCTGCGTCTGTGGTGGCCTGATGCGCTTCCACCACCAAAAGAAGAGAGCTCGCCGTGAGAATTGCAGCCAACAGTCCGGTGGTTCGATCAAACAGGTTATTGCCAAAAGCAAATGTGAGCAACACCGCCGCTAAGGCTCCCAGCAGGGACGGTAAGCGATAGGGCCACACTTGGTTTGTCCGGGAGGACCCAGTTATCGTTACCGCTGCCGCCTGAAGCCAATAGATGCCAATCGGTTTCTTGTTACGAGGCTTGTTTTGAAATCGGATCTGCACGAAGTCCTTGCTCTCCAGCATTTGACGCGTAGCCTGAACGAATCGTGCCTCGTCTCGATCCACCGGGGGTAAAGTCGTCAGCCCAGGTAGGTAGAGCACGAGACAGAGTAGTATCAATCCGAGATACTGTTTCAGGTCATTACCATCTGGCCGCGCCATAAACCGCCACCTTCCAGTCGAGAACCGAACCTCAGAATCGGAGCAGTCTATTCTCACAGGAACTATGTGGCATGTGCAAGGAAAAAAGTACGACTGGGCCATAGTAAATCTGATGGGGAAGGTGGCCCAATCGTACTCAGAGTTTGGCACAAAGGTGGGGGGCTGCAGTAGGTTGCTGTTGTGGCAGGGGTGCTGAAATTGATTAGGATGTATTAAGCGAGACGAATCCTCCTTTGTTCATTCACATTACTTACTCATCAACTTCATTGCCTTAGCCACTGTACAGCGACCACGAGTTACAGGGAAACTAAATGACTGAGTAACAAGCTGACCGAGTGGATTACTTGCTTTTCAACATCTCTTCCAGTATGTCCATACCACGTTCCACCAGATCACGTTTTGCCTGGCTACCCATGTGACCGATCCTAAACACCTTGCCTGCAAGCGGGCCGTAGCTACCACCGACTACCACCCCTCTCTCCCGCAGCGCATTGTCCAGCTCGGACCAGGACCATCCTGCAGGAATCTTAGCGGCCGTTACCGTGGGTGAACAGATCTCCTCCCTCACCGGAAAAAGTTCAACCCCCATGGCCTGGAGGCGACCACGACAATAGGCTGCCACATCGGCGTGGCGCTTGAATGTTACTGGTAACCCTTCATGTAAAATCAGCTGAGTGGCCATATGCAATCCGGCTATTGCATGCCAATTGTGAGTGTATGGTAACTGTCGATCGGCAACTTTTTTTCGCCACGGAGCCAGCGCATCATAACCAACGTAGCCTACCTCCTCCACCGCTGACCAAGCACGATCGCTCACTGTTACCATAGCTAGGTCAGGAGGCAGGCTCAAAACCTTCTGGCTACCAAGCAAGCCAAGGTCAATATGCCAGTCGTCCACTAGCAACTCTACACCACCGCCGCTGGAAACGAAGTCAACGTAAAAGAGTGCGTCCACCTCCCGGCAAATCGCGCCAAGCTCCTCTAGTGAGGTAAGCGTACCACTGGGGGTCTCACAGTGAACAGCGGTTACGAGCCGGGGGCGAAATCGCTGGGCCGCTTCACGCACTTGCTGTATATCTGGTACGTCGTCATAGCCAGAGCCAACTACTTCAACCTCCACTCCTATCTGCCCGGCCATGTCGCCGATACCATAGCCAAAAACCCCATTTGCCACAGCCAAGACTTTATCTCCTGGTGTCAGCACACTTTTCAAGGCGCTCCACAGAGCTATCATGCCCTCACCGCTTTGAATCGAGACACGATTTCTCGTAGCCAGTATTTTCCCTAAATGGTTTTCACATCTCTGATAGAGAGAAAAAAACTCGTCCTCCAAATCCGAGCTGCCATAGTTAATTTGAAAAACTCCGCTCAGTTCTGGAGGTACGGAAACAGGTCCAGGAACCAGACCGATATCATACGTTTGCATAAGTGACTCCTTCGTTTGAGGCACAAGGCGCAAGGCGCAAGGCATAAGGAGAGAATAAGTTTTCTTTTATTGTTTTTGCCTTGCGCCCTGTGCCTTAAGCCTTGAGCCGTTCCCTTTGGGACCGGATTCTTTACTTCCCCATCCAGATCATCTCTTCCACCGGCGTAACTCTCTTAATAAGTCCTCTATCTAGCATAAAATTCTGCATCTCGACCCAGCGGGATGGTTCCTGTTTCGGGCTTCCCATGAAGAAAGGAAGCGTGGCCTGGTAAGCCCTGCGATTGAGTTCGTCTCTAAGATTCGGGTGGAGCTTCAAAAAAGTCTCCAAGCTCGCTTTTGGATCACTGACGGTCTGGTGGATTCCTCTGGTCAGGCCCCTCATAAAGGCCATTACTCTTTTGGGATGAGTCTCTATCTCTTTGGAGTGAGTTATGATGACCAACTCATAGTAATCAGGAACCCCGTGCTCTTCCAGGGGGAAAATACCCACCTCCCTTCCTTCCAGCTCAATCTGTATGGCCTCGTAATTTCTAAAAGCACCTACGACAGCGTCCACCTTGCCGCTTAGAAGGGCCGGCGCCAGATTGAATCCTACCCGGAAAATATCATAGTCAGATGTTTGGAGACCAGCACCTTCAGCCACGGCTTCAAAGAGCACCCTGTAAAGCGGCTCAACCGAGTAACCGATGCGTTTGCCTTTGAGGTCGGCTGGAGTCTTGAAGCCGGATGATTTCAAATAGAGGATGCTGCTCAAAGGATGTTGTACGAGGGCACCGATGGAAACAACCTGCAATCCTTTTGAACGTGCCGTTATTACGCTCGGTTGATAGCTAATGGCAAAGTTGATCTTTCCGGCGGCTACCAGTTTCAACGGGTCGTTGGGGTCGGCTGGCACCATAATATCCACGTCCAAACCTTGTTCTTCAAAAAAACCTTTCGCTTTGGCCACATACACCGGCGCATGGTCTGGGTTCGGAAACCAGTCCAACATGCAACTCACCTTATCTGCGGTCCTACCATTTCCCGCCAAACCATATAAAAAGGCCAGACTGCTAAGCACTACCACTAGTGTTTTTATTCGGTATCTCATCGCCATTCCCCCTTCTCCCTCTCGCATTCCGGTTCATGTGCTCGATCCACCATGTCGCCAGGGAACGAGCAAACGCTCCACCACCACCACAAGTCCATATAAGCCCATGCCCAAAATGGACAGGTAGAAGATTGAAGCAAACACTAGGTCCACCTGAAGCTGGGCGTTTGCGTGGATCATTAGATATCCTAAACCTTCCCGAGCCCCGACCCACTCCCCTATAACCGCTCCAATAACGCTTACGGCCACTCCAATCTTGATTCCCGAAAAAACGAAAGGAAGTGATTGCGGCACACGAACTTTAAAAAACACCTGCCCGGGAGAGGCTTCGAGTATTTTCAACAGAGCTAAGGTGTCAGGATCTGCTGCCTTGAGTCCTTCTACCGTGTTAACCACAATGGGGAAAAAGACGATAATTGCCGTCATTACTACCTTTGATCCGATCCCGTAGCCAAACCACAGTATCAACAGCGGCGCAATGGCAAACACGGGAATTGTCTGCGACGAGATAATCAAAGGGAGGAAGGATCGCTCAATTATCCGCGAAGAGTGGATGAGAACAGCCAATGTGAGTCCCACCACCAGGGCCAGCCAAAAACCCAAACCTATTTCGATCAGGGTAACAACACCATGAGCGACAAGAAGATCCATGCGTTGCCACATGACCTTCAATATTGCCCAGGGCCCGGGCAATATGTACGATGGTATCTCGAAGAAATGCACCGAAGCTTCCCAAGACAATCCCAAAATTACTAAAAGGGCCACAGGTAAGGCGGTATTTGCAAATCGAGTTTTCATGGCTCTGGGACCGTTAGTTCGTCTTCCAGGAGTTCAAGGAGGTATTCCTTACAGTTGACCATGTCCGGTTCGGTAATTTTCCTCGGCCGTTGGAGCTCCACCGGGAGTGACCCCTTGATTGATGCTGGCCGAGAAGTCATGACATATATCCGATCAGCTAAAATAAGTGCCTCATCAACATCATGAGTAACCAGTAAAATGGAAGGCCCGAATTGACCCCACACCTTCAGCAACCATTTTTGCATGATGCTTCTGGTAATCGCGTCCAGCGCACCAAACGGCTCATCCAGCAACAAGATGTCCTTCTTGCAGAGAATAGTTCTCATCAAGGCGACACGTTGTCTCATGCCGCCAGAAAGCTCTTGAGGATAACGATCTCCGAAACCCTCCAGACCGAACGTTTTTAGCAAATCGCGGGCCTGCTCACGTGCCATCCGTTTGTGTTCCCCCTGAATCTCCATGCCCAGGATGGCGTTATCCAATGTGTTTCTCCAAGGAAGCAAAAGGTCTTTCTGCTGCATGTACGCCATTCTGCCTCGAAGATGAGGGACTTTTTTGCTATTGAGAGATATGCTGCCACCGTCAGGCGAGATCAGCCCAGCCAAGATGTTGAAAAAGGTGCTCTTTCCACAGCCGCTGGGTCCGATGATGGCAATGAGTTCTCCGGGTTCAGCGCTCAGGCTGATCTGCTGGAGGACCTGCAGTGTATCACTGCCTCGGGAGAAGGCTTTCGAAAGGTCTTCAACCTGAATGAGGGAATCGTCGCCGTGCTTTTTCATATAAAAAAACCGCTTTCCCTGCGTGGGAAAACGGCATTTTGAGCGTCTTGGGAAGAAAGTGAGTTCTGACTGCGGTCGAGATGCTCTGAGGTCTTGCCGCTTCCCTACGCTGGTATTACCCAGATCAGGTGCAAAGGGTTACCTGGTCCTATGCCAGGCTCTCAGTCAACCACCCCTAGCGACTTATGCACGGTAGCAACCTTGTCGGGGAAAGTCAATGATTACCGGGAAGGATAGTACACTGCCGCTGAAAAGCTAATGAGAACAATTGTGGCTATGAGCTGGCGTTCAGCAGGGTAAGCAAGTCTTGCCAGTTGGAAATCCTTGGCACCGCTGGACCCGGATCATCATCAGTCGGCCCCAGCATTCCAGGGGCAGGCGAAATATTGTTGTCCCGCACATAGGTGGTCCAGATGGGCTTGAGCCCAGACCGGAGAGCACCTGCTATATCCGCATCCGGGTCATCTCCAACGAAAGCGATCTCATCTCTCTGAACGCCCAATTGGTCAATAAGTTCTTTGAAAACCGAACCATGGGGCTTGCGATACCCCAGATCCCCTGAAATGAGCACCACCTCAAAGAAAGGTTCCAGCTCGAGTTGGGTTATCAGGTTCCTGGCAGCGGGGGGATGAGTGAAATTGGAGAGTAGCCCGATACGGTACCGGTCTCGAAGAGTGGCAAGCATTTACTTGGTTCAAGGAATGATCATGGCATGCTGAATAAATGCCGAGAAATAGACGTCAACAGCGGCCGAGATATGGGGATCGTCCGGCGAAACATCATGACCTAGTTTGGCTAGAGCAGTGCTGATCCAGAACCTGTTGTGACTTTCCCTCCCATCTCGCTTGGTCTGTTCTAAAAAGTTCAGCACCGCTTCACTGTGAGCCTTCACAAATTGGCCGTGGTCAATGGCGAAGCCGTTTTCCTTAAGACTGGCGGTGAGCCTTGTCAGGGCATCCTTCAGTGCAAGGAGTTCCATGGTAATAAGAGTATTGAAGAGGTCAAAGCCAACTGCTTTTATATTTTCCATCACGGTTCCTCTCCTTCCATAATCATATCCTTATCCACATCCCGCATCCCACATCGCGTGAGCCTTAGCGCCCATCGCCGAACATAGTTGCGGAAACATTTAAAAAATGCAACCCATACCTTTTTTACTCTGGTTCGTTTATAGAATCCCAAACTCCGAGCATCAAATCTCAGTATTTTAGGTGTCGGGTGTCTATGTTGAGGATTCAGGTGTCAGGAATAAGAAACATAGTAACTGAAACCTGAACACTGAACACTGAAACCTCCATCAAAGCCATTCAACTCTGACAGAGTCCAAAGGACCAGGTTTTCGATATTGAATAAGGTTAGTTTGACATTCTAGACCGGTTCGGGCTATTCTGCCTGCGCATGAGTCGTAATTGCAGAGCCAACTACAACACATCTCGATAGTGAAATCGCAAGCAATAAATTGCCTTTTGGAGAAAAGGGAGTACAGGTATGGCAAACGTAGATGCGGACAACATATTAGGCCTCATTGATTCAAATAAAGGAGAGATAATCTGCAAAGATTGTTTAACCGAAGAGGAGTTGTCGCACATTGCGGAGGAAGAGGCCATAACCCAGGATAAGATCCTGAAGGACGACAGTTATCTGTGCAATCGTTGTAACAAGAAACTCTAACCCCACTCTTTCATTTCCGATTGGAGATCTCGGATTTCGGATTGAAATTAATAAAGCTTAAATAAAGGACTTATTTCGAATTCCGCGATCCGCATTCCTAAATCCGCAATTGAGTTGCTCCAATACTCCAGTACTCCAAAATAGCTCGTATTCTTTACCGGCAAAGCCATTGAACGCTGACCCCCGCAAGGCGGGATCGTGGACTGGCCCTAATGACCAGGTTTTCGATGTTAAATAGAAAGCCCCCGTTGGCCGATCAAGCAGCCAGAGGGGGCTCGTATAGACAAGGAGGTTTCGACCTTGCTCTATATAAAATTCTAACCATTCATATTTCAATGTGCAAGGCTGATAGCCATTAGCGAGATCTTGGGGTCATTCGTTTGGCATGGGATTGCACAGATACTCATCCGAAATTGCCACTCTGCCACAATTGAAACATATATACTTAGGGTGTCTTGTTAACTCCTTGATCTTGTCAAAATCACCGCAACTCGCCAGAACACAAATATGACCGGAATGGTCTCCACTACAGACTTGTTCAGCCATTATTCCACCTCAAATGTTTAGCAATGAAGCGCATTACTCATTTCTGGATGTTCCGTACCACTCCTCAAACGTCTCGCCCCTGATCTTGGCCTGACGTTCCAATTCTGACTGACAACGAACACAGAATAGAGCGAAGGGCATTAACTGCAACCTTTTCTCGTTGATGGGTTCTTCGCACTCCTCACAAAAACCATAATCACCATTTTCAATGCCGTCCAGAGCATCTTCAATCAACTGGAGCCTATGCCTCAGCCGTTCACCAAGCAAGTGGGCATACTCGGCGGCTATGTCTGCGGTCGCATAATCGCCCAGGTCTCCCGTATGGTCTTTCACCCGGGAACGCTCAATTTGGACCCTCACCTCGTCGAGTATTTCCTGGCGCATGTCCTCAAGTGTCTTCTGCAATTGTTGTTTACTCTTTTTTGATAAGGTCATTTCAATACCCTTACCGTCACCGCGTTTAGTTCAGAGTCAATATGCCATTGATATTATTAATATTTTATATCTTCAAACAAGATGACGCGTAATTATGATGTTTTTTTTGTCTTTGGTAAAGAAAAAAAGTTACATCAGAAAAGATTTTTTGGGGAGTTGGGGGAACTGCCGCGTAGTCAGTTCGGGAGTAAGTTTGGTTGGCCCTTCCGAATCTGTGTACTTGGCAATGAAAGCCACCATTGACAAACCAACTGATGGTCGGTATAGGTGCCAAATCTATCAACCACTATTCTGGTTAAGGAGGACACGAGTGGATACAGAATCGAACCCGATCGAGAGCAACTACAGGGACTTGAAAACACTCTTTCAAAAATACGGTTACAAAGATTTCAGATTCATCGATCCTGAGAAAATTGTAGTCTCTCAGTGGGTACGGATGAAATGCATGTACGGCTGCGGGGAATACGGACAAAACGCTTCCTGCCCCCCGAGCGTGCCTTCCGTTTCTGAATGCGAGAGATTCTTCCGCGAATACAGTATCGCTGTCGTCTTTCATTTCGGCAAAAAGATGGATCAGCCTGAAGACCGTCACGCTTGGTCCAGTAAGGTCAACATGAAACTTGCCAAGTTGGAGCGAGAAGTTTTTCTGGCTGGTTACGAGAGAGCTTTTCTCTTGTACATGGACAGCTGCTGCATATGTGCAGAGTGCTCGAAGGAAAGAGAAAATTGCAGGGAGCCAAGACTGGCCCGCCCCTCTCCTGAGGCAATGGCAATGGACGTCTTCACTACTGTCAGACAGTTTGGCTTTCCCATCGAAGTCTGTACGGACTATTCACAGAAGATGGACCGTTATGCTTTTCTGATGATCGAATAGCTATTATTGCTCTGGGTATGAGGAGTACGGTCACCTGAGAAGTGGCTCTAACTCTCGAAATGCAGAGAAGGATAATCAGTGTAGCCTGTTTCGTCCCCTCCATAAAAAGTTGCATGATCGGGCTCGTTCAAAGGCCCGTTTTTCTTGAAACGCTCTGGAAGATCCGGGTTTGCCAGGAAGAGTCGGCCAAAGGAGACCAGGTCGGCATCGCCCGTTTCTAGCACCCGTTCTGCACGATCCCTGTCATACCCGCCATTGGTCATATACGTCCCTTTATAGATTTTTCGGAGTTTTTTGGTTATGGGATTTAAAGCGCCGTTGAAATCTGCCGGGTTTGAAAGGTCCATCTCTACAACGTGCAAATAGGCAAGGGGGAAGCGATTCAGTCCTTCTGCAACATGGCTGA